>NZ_BAAAGU010000043.1:0-70982 GCF_039524635.1 Streptomyces thermocarboxydovorans
CGCGGGCCTTCCGATATCGTCACACCGCCGTGACCTGCACACTCACGACGTCACCGCGACTTTGCAATCGCCCTGCGAGGAGGAGCGGCGAGCAGAGGGCCGTCACGAGGGCCGCGGCCGCGGCGAGTGCGGTGCGTGAGGAGGACATGATTCTCCGTGGTCCTGGAAAGCGTCCTGGGGGACGAACGCTGAGCTGCGATCTTGGATGCGCCGGGATCACGGATGGTTGTCCTCGGTCAAGAGCAGTCAAGAAGCGTGCTGCGCGACGGCGACGGCGCACACGGGGGGGCGATGCACTGTGCAGTGGACGGACGAGGTGGAAGCCGTCGCCACGGCCGTGGGAAGTACGGCCGCGCTCATCGGTCTTGCCGCGCTGATCGTGCAGCTGCGTCACCTCGCTGAAGGGCTCCGGGCGTCCGCCCGTCGGGCCACTTACGACATCGGGGTCCAGATCAAGCTGATCCTCATCGAGCACCCCCATCTGCGCCCCTTCTTCTTCGACAACATGCCGGTCCCGCCCGGTCACCCCGACGCCAGCCGGATCGCCTCGCTCGCGGAGCTCTACTGCATCTACTTCCAGGAGATCGCGGAGCAGTGGCACAACGTGAGCCCGCGGAACCGGGCCGCCTGGGAATCGCTCGTGCGGTCCATGTACCGGTCGAGTCCCCCCATCCGGGAGCAGTTCGGCCGCCGGCTCTCCTGGTACTCGGCGGAACTGCGGGAGTTCGTGGAGCTGTTGCAGCGTGAGCCGGCGCCGGGGTGAGCCAGGAGCAGCTGCGTGGCAGGCCCCAGGGGCACGGCTTGGCGAGGCCGCTGCCGCTGGGGCCGCCGACCACGGGCACGCACAGCCGGGCGCGCAGTCCGGGACGCTCGGCGAGCAGCACGGCGACCGCGCGGAGCAGGGTGAGATGCGCCTGGTCGTAGAAGCCGGCCGCCACCGCCACCTCCATCTCACCCGGCACTTCCGCAGGCTGGTGGGGGTCACTCCGGGGCGTTATCGCCCGCGGGGGCGCTGGCGTCCTCGGGAGCGGTGCCGTCCTCGGGGGCGCTGGCGTCCCCAGGGGCGCTGGCGTCCTCGGGTGCGGTGCCGTCCTCGGGGGCGGTGGCGTCCTCAGGGGCGCTGGCGTCCCCAGGGGCGCTGGCGTCCTCGGGTGCGGTGCCGTCCTCGGGAGCGGTGGCGTCCGAGCGCCGGGTGAGGTGGGCGAAGGCCTCCAGGTTGCGGGTCGGCTCGCCGCGGGAGACCCGCCACTCGTACTCCTTGCGGATGGCGGTGGCGAAGCCCAGCTCCAGCAGGGTGTTGAAGGCGCCGTCGGCCGCCTCCAGGACCTGGCCGAGCAGGCGGTCGATCTCCTCGGCGGTGACCGCGGCCAGCGGCAGCCTGGCGGTGACGTACACGTCGCCCATCTGGTCCACGGCGTAACTGACGCCGTAGAGCTTGAGGTTGCGCTCCAGCAGCCAGCGGTGGACGCCGGACTCGTTCTCGTCGGGGTGGCGGATGACGAAGGCGTTCAGCGACAGCGAGTGGCGTCCGACGATGAGGGAGACCGTCGTGGACAGCTTGCGGGTGCCGGGGAGGGTCACCACGAAGGAGCCGGGAGCCGTGCTCTCCCATTCGAGGCCGGCGTCCTTCAGGGCCGCCTCGATCACCTGCGCCGCTCTCTGGTCGTCCTTCTGAGCGTCCTTCTGATCGTCAGCCATGGTGCGAGCGTACGTGACGGCGGTGCGCGTGGGTCGCGGCCGTGTACACGTCGGCGGTGGCGGCGGCGGCCCTGTCCCAGCCGAAGGACTGGGCGTGCCGGGCGGCCGCGGCGCCCATGCGGGAGGACAGCTGGGGGGCGTCGGCGAACCGGCGCAGGACGCGGGCGTAGGCGGCCGGGTCGTGGCCCTGGATCAGAAAGCCGGTCTCTCCGTCCCGCACGGCGACCGGCAGGCCGCCGACGGCGGCGGCGAGCACCGGTGTTCCGGTGGCCTGGGCCTCTATGGCGACCAGGCCGAAGGACTCGCTGTAGGAGGGCATGACCAGCACGGAGGCGGCGCGGAACCAGTCCGCGAGCTGGTCCTGGCCGACCGGCGGTTGGAAGCGCACCACGTCGGCGATCCCCAGGCGGGCGGCCAGCTTCTGCAGCCCTTCCGGCTTGGCGAGGCCGCTGCCGCTGGGGCCGCCGACCACGGGCACGCACAGCCGGGCGCGCAGTCCGGGGCGCTCGGCGAGCAGCGCGGCGACCGCGCGGAGCAGCACGTCGGGGGCCTTGAGGGGCTGGATGCGGCCCGCGAAGAGCGGGATCAGCGCGTCCTGGGGCAGGCCGAGGCGGGCGCGGGCGGCGGCGCGGCCGTCGGCGGGGCGGAAGCGGGCGAGGTTCACGCCGGGGTGGACGACGGCGACCTTGGCGGGGTCGGCGCCGTAGTGGTGGACGAGTTCGCCGGCCTCCTCGTCGGTGTTGGCGATCAGCCGGTCGGCGGCGGCGACGATCTGGGTCTCGCCGATGACGCGGGCGGCGGGCTCGGGGGTGTCGCCGTCGGCCAGGTTGGCGTTCTTGACCTTGGCCATGGTGTGCATGGCGTGCACCAGGGGCACGCCCCAGCGCTGGGCGGCGAGCCAGCCGACGTGGCCGGAGAGCCAGTAGTGGGAGTGGACCAGGTCGTAGTGGCCGGGGCGGTGGCCGGCCCAGGCCTGCATGACGCCGTGGGTGAAGGCGCACAGCTGGGCGGGCAGGTCCTCCTTGGCGAGGCCCTCGTAGGGGCCGGCGTCGACGTGCCGGACGAGGACGCCGGGGGCGAGTTCCACGGTGGGCGGGAGGGCGGCGGCGGTGGCGCGGGTGAAGATCTCGACCTCGATGTTGATGGCGGCGAGGCGCTGCGCGAGTTCCACGATGTAGACGTTCATGCCACCGGCGTCGCCGGTGCCGGGCTGGTGCAGCGGTGAGGTGTGCACCGAGAGCATCGCCACCCGGCGCGGCCTGCGGTGCAGGCGCAGCCGGGGGTGGGCGGTGGGGGAACGCCTGCCGAGCCTGGCGATGTACTGGCTCACGGGCGTTCCTCCTCGCTGCGGGCAGGCCTGGCTGCGGAGGGGGCACGGCTCCTCCGGTGGGTGAACAGCGGAAGGGCTCCGTCCCATTTCCGTGCAGCCACCACGGAACGCTTCTTTGCCGAATCATTACCGGTCATCGCTCAACCGTTCGAGATCGGGGTGCGTAGCGCCGGAGGCAGAGGGCGGGCGCTCCGCCCGGTCCGCGTACCCCCATACCCTCGTACGTATGACAGCCCGCGCCCTTCCCCTCCCCCACGCCCGGCTCCGGTCGCGCGGGAGGGCCCCCGTCGTGGGGAATGTGACGCGGGGGACCACCAGCCCCAACCGGCTGCGCCGCATGGACCGCTGGATCGTGGCCACGCACGGCGCCGAGCTGCGCCGCGCCGCCGATCCGGTCGCCGTCGACCTCGGCTACGGCGCGGCCCCCTGGACGGCGGTCGAGCTGCTGCACCGGCTGCGCGGGGCGGCCCCACGCACCCGTGTGGTGGGCGTGGAGATCGAACCGGCCCGGGTCGCGGCGGCCCTGCCGTACGAACGCGAAGGGCTGCGCTTCCGGCACGGCGGCTTCGAGATCCCCGTCTCCGGCCGGCCGGTGCTGGTCCGGGCGGCGAATGTGCTGCGCCAGTACGACGAGTCCGAGGTGGCCGGCGTGTGGCAGCGCCTGTGCGCCCGGCTCGCGCCCGCCGATCCGGCGACGGGCTCCCGCGGCGGGCTGCTCGTCGAGGGAACCTGCGACGAGATCGGACGCCGGCACGTGTGGGTCGCCCTCGGCCCGGAGGGACCGCGCACGGTCACCTTCGCGACCCGGCTCGCCTCCCTCGACCGCCCCTCCGACCTGGCGGAACGCCTGCCGAAGGCGCTCATCCACCGCAACGTCCCGGGCGAGCCCGTGCACGACTTCCTGCGCGACTTCGACCGCGCCTGGGCCGCCGCCGCGCCCTACGCCTCCTACGGCGCCCGCCAGCGCTGGATCCGCGCGGTGCACGACCTGTCGGCCGACTGGCCGGTGACGGACCGGCCGGTGCGGTGGCGCCAGGGGGAGGTCACGGTGCGCTGGGATGCGCTGGCGCCGTGCGCGTGAATGCTCCGGGGGCGTGCGGGTGCGCGAACGCTCCGCGGGTGTGAGGTTGCGCGAACGCTCCGCAGGCGTGAGGTTGCGCGCGCGTCGGACTCCGCGCACATGAGGCTCCGCGCGCCAGACCTGCCCGGACCGCCCAGTCCGCCCGGTCCGCCCGGTCCGCCCGGTCGGCAACGTGCGTGACACCTGCGAACGGCACCCACAGGCAACACCCATCGGCAGCAAGCGCCGCACACCTGCGGGTGAATGGCGGGAACGATCTCTGTGAGTCGTTCGTCACACCCGCGGGGCGATCACCGCTCACGGGTGTGCGACAGGCGAACAGGCGGGCAGGTACGGGCAGCGGAGCCGGAGAGTCGGTCCGGAGCGCAGGGCCGGACAGGGCGTCCTCTGTACGCGGGACGCATCCCCGTGGCAGCATCCCCCCGGCGACCAGAAGTTACTGACGGTTAATCAGTTTGGGGGACTGAGGGCATGAGGACGGGCAAGGGCAGCTTGCTCACCGCGGCGATCGGCGTGGTCTGCGCGATCACCGTACTGGCGGCGCCGGGCACGGCGTTCGCGGACCCCGGCCCGTCCCCGAGCGCCACCGCAAGCCCGTCCGCGAGCGGGTCGGCGAACGCGTCGGCGAACGCGTCGGCGGACACCCCGGTCACCAACGCCGAACTCGAGGCCGTGCGCAAGAAGCTCGCCCGCCTCTACCGCGCCGCGGCCCGCGCCACCGAGGAGTACAACGCCGCCGAGGAGAAGGCGAAGAAGCAGAACGCCGAGATCGTCCGGCTGGCCAAGAAGATCGTCAAGGGCGAGGAGAAGCTCGAGGAGCTGAAGAAGCGCGCGGGCGCGGCCGCGGCCGCCCAGTACCGCGGCGGCGGGCTGCCGCCCGAGGCGCATCTGATGCTGAGCGACGATCCGCAGGAGTTCCTCGAGGGCACCGACCGGGTGCGCCAGGGCCAGCACGCCGCCAAGGGCCTGCTCGGCGAAATGACCCGCACCCAGGAGGACTTGGAGCGGTACGCCGGGGACGCCCAGGCGCGCTGGCGCAAGCTGGAGGCGGGCCGCAAGGCCAAGGCCAAGGCGCAGAAGAAGATCGAGAAGCAGATCGCGGCGGCGGAGAAGCTCGAGTCCACGCTGGAGAAGGAGGAGCGCGAACGCCTGGCCCGGCTCGAGGAGCAGGCCGCCGAGCGGGCCCAGAGCGCCTGGCTGAGTTCCGGCATCCTGGACGACATCAAGGGCGAGGCCACCGCGCAGGGCAAGAAGGCCGTCGCCTACGCCACCGCCCAGATCGGCAAGCCCTACAAATGGGGCGCCGAGGGCCCGAAGGCGTACGACTGCTCCGGACTCACCTCACAGGCCTGGCTGTCGGCGGGGCGGGGCATCCCGCGCACCTCGCAGGAGCAGTGGAAGCAGCTTGAGCACGTGGACATCCGTCAGATGCGGCCCGGCGACCTCATCATCTACTTCGACGACGCGAGTCATGTGGGGATGTATGTCGGGAACGGGACGATTGTCCACGCTCCGCGCCCGGGGCGGACGGTGACGCTCGCCGGGGCCGGCTCGATGCCGGTCCTCGGCGTGGTCCGGCCGGACGCCGACTGACCGACCGACCGCCCAACGCCCTGGTGACATGGGCCACGTGACACAGTGCACGGCGATCACGCTCCCAAACCCGGCGGGGACGTGACGTTCGTCATCCTCGGCGCGTCTCCGGCCTGTCCAACTGCGGTAGCAAACGCGGCATATGACAATGGCCGGTGGCCAGGCGGCGTGCCTCGCACCATTCCGTTGCGGTGGTGACACCCGCTATGGTCCCCGTTCGAAGGGGCATCCCCTGGCCCGTACGACACGCAGTCGCGGCGTACGCCCCGGGGAAGGGCCGCGATCCCTCGCCCCCGCCATGCCCTCGGGGGGAGGGAAGGAACCCGGAACAATGCCCGTACCCGTACCGCGGCAGAGAGCGATCCCGGCCGCGGAAGGCGGTCAGGCGCACGCCGCTTCCCACAACGGCGGAACCACCCAGGTCTCCGTGGAGGCCCAGGCAGGCGCCCCGCGCACGGCAGGCCCGGCCGGGAGCATCACGGACCAGGCCAGGACCACGCCGGGGAGGGCCGAGACGACCGCCCACACCAACCTCACACTGCTGCTGATCGAGGACGACCCGGCAGGGTCCCCGATCGTGCCGGACCTGCTCGACCAGGCCGGCAAGCCGATCCGGGTCCGCACCGCCCGCAACCTCACCGAGGCCGAGCGGCTGCTGACCGACGACGTGCACTGCATCCTGCTGGACCTCGCGCTGCCCGCACCGGGCCGGACCAGGAACACCGACACCCCCGCCGACGGCAGCGGTGACGCGGACGACCACGACGAGCTCGCCGTGCTCAAGCACGTGCTGCAGCTCGCGCCCCGGCACGCCGTGCTGGCGCTGACCGCGTCCGGCGACGCGGAGCGCGGCGCGGAGGCGGTGCGCGTGGGCGCCCAGGACTACCTCTTCCGCGACGAACTGGACGGCCGGCTGCTCAGCCGCGCCATCCGCTACGCGGTGGAGCGCAAGCGCTCCGACTCCGCGGAGCGGCGGCTGGCCGAGGGCCGGGTGCGCGCCCAGGAGAACCGCCGCCTGGAGCGCGGTCTGCTGCCGACGCCGCTGCTGGAGGGCTCCTCGCTGCGCTTCGCCGCGCGCTACCGCCCCGGCCGCTCCCGCGCCCTGCTCGGCGGCGACTTCTACGACGTGGTGCGCACCTCGGACGGCACCGTGCACGCCATGATCGGTGACGTCTGCGGGCACGGCCCCGACGAGGCCGCCCTCGGCGTGGAGCTGCGGATCGCCTGGCGGGCGCTGACGCTCGCCGGCCTGTGTGGCGACGAGCTGCTGGGGACGCTGCAGCAGGTGCTGGAGCACGAGCGGACGAACGACGAGATCTTCGCGACCCTGTGCACGGTGGACATCGAGCCGGACGGGCGCCGGGCCGGCCTGTGCCTGGCCGGCCACCCCTCCCCGCTGCTGGCCCGGCCGGGCCTCCCCGCGCAGCTGCTCCCCTACGACGACAACGGCCCAGCTCTCGGACTGCTGCCGGGCGCTCGCTGGCCGCGGATGCAGGTGGAGCTGGGCTCCGAGTGGAGCCTGATGCTCTACACCGACGGGCTGATCGAGGGCCGCGTCGGCGACAGCGGTGAGCGGCTCGGCCAGGACGGCATGGTCGAGATGGTGCGCCGGCAGATCGCCTCCGGTCTGCGCGGCGAGCGGCTGCTCCAGGCCGCGGTGAACGAGGTCAGGGAGCTCAACGGGGGCGAGCTGACCGATGACGTGGCGGTGCTGCTGCTGGACCGGGCGGACACCCCCTGAAACCTGGTGGCGGACACCCCCTGAAAGCCTGATGCTCCCCTGGAGCGACTCATCCCCCCTCTGGTGGAGCGCCGCGGCGCCGCGGCTGCGGTCAGCGGCCGTTGTACGGCCCGTAGGGGCCGTCGCTGCTGGAGCCCCTGGTCCTGCGGCCGCCGCCGGGCAGGCCGCGGAGGGCCGGGCGCACGTCGACCATGTAGACGATGATCGCGATCAGGCCGATGATCGGCAGGAGCGACAGGATCGGGAAGATCAGGTTCACCACGAAGGCGAGCCCCAGGATGATCAGCCAGAACGGCTTGGTCTGCTTGTCGGCCGCCCGGTAGGCGTCCTCACGCCGAGTGGCCGCGTCGATCAGCGCGAAGCCGCTGAAAACCATCAGGGCCATGCTCAGCAGCCACATCAACCCCGCGAAGCCCTGCATCAGCACAACATCCACCACCCGAGTCCGCTCGTCCTTACTCGGTCACCGTACCCGCAAGCGCCGGCCGGCTACCCGGAGAACGGGCCGGGCACCGCGAGAGTGCCCGGCCCGTCGCCCGTCATGAGCCCGTTGTCGGTCGTCATGAGCCCGTTGTCGTCATGAGCCCGTTGTCGTCATGAGCCCGTCGTCGTGACGAACCCGTTGTCGTCATGGACCCGTGATCGTCACTTGGCCGGCGGAGTGGTCCTCTTCGCGGCCGTGCTCTTGCGCGCCGGGGCCTTCTTGGTGGCCGGCTTCTTCGCGTCGCCGTTGACCTCGGTCGCGGCGGGCTTGGCCTCGTCCTTCGCCTCGCTCTTCACCTCGGCCTTGGCCTCCGGCTTCGCCTCCTCCTTGACCTCGGGCTTGGCCTCGGTCTTCGGCTCCGCCTTGGGCTCGACGGCCACGGCGATGTCCTCGATGTTCTCCGCGGCCTCGCCGCGCCAGGTCTTCACGGCCTGCTCGCCGTGCTCGGCGACCTTCTCGTAGGTCTCGCGCGCCTTCACCGCGTACTCGGCGGCCACGCCCACGCCGCGCAGGGCGAGGTCCTGGGCGGTCTCACCGAGCTTCTTCAGGTCGGTGTCGAGGGAGCCCAGAATCTCCTGGATCTTGGCCTGGAGGGTCTCCTGGGTCTCCTTCACCCGGGTGGTCGCCTTCTCCTGGACCACCTTCGGGTCGGTCTTGCGCACGGCCTCGAGCCGGGCCGGGGCCTCGGTGCGCAGCTGCTCCACCAGGGCCGGCACCTTCTTGGCCTGCTGCAGAGCCAGGTCGGCGGTGCCGGCGGCGAAGTAGAGCGGCTTCGGGTCGCTGAAGGTCTTGCGCAGGTCGTCGGTGATGGCCATGGTGATGGTCCTCCCGGATATCGTTTTCGGCTGAGGGTTCGTGGTGATCCGCGGCGGGCGGCCGGTGCCCTGGACCGGCTCAGCCGGCCGTCTGCTGCGGATCGCTGTCGCTGCCGCCGCGGTCGCGGCGTCCGGCGGACGTGCCGCCCTTGCTGGTGGAGGAGTCACCCTCCGCTAGGAGCTCCGCCGCCGTCTCCGTCACCTCACCGGCCCCGGAGTCCCCGAAGCCGTTCTCCTTGCGGAACGACTCGTAGATCTGCAGGAGCACCTGCTTCTGACGCTCGGTCAGGCTCGGGTCGGCGAGGATCACAGCACGTGTCTCGACCTCGTCCCGGTCCCGCTCGGCGTCCAGGATCCCGGCGCGGACGTACAGCGTCTCGGCGGAGATCCGCAGCGCCTTGGCGACCTGCTGCAGCACCTCCGCGCTCGGCTTGCGCAGCCCGCGCTCGATCTGGCTCAGATACGGATTGGACACGCCGGCGGCATCGGCGAGCTGCCGCAGCGACAACTGCGCATTGCGCCGCTGCTCGCGCAGGTACTCACCGAGATTGCCGACGTTGAGCGATGCCATGCCTCCACCTTGCCGCGCATCGCTAACTTTTGCAAGCACCCTGCTTGCAAGAGTGCGCTATCCGGTCGGGCGGGGGTCGTGACACCGGGCGCCGGCCGCCCTGCCCCCGTCCTGCCTGTCGTGGCCAGGGCGACGTGCCGTGGACGTGCCTCACCGACCCGGAGGGCCACGAGTTCTGCGTCCTCGCTTGGCCAGGTCGGTCAGGAATCGAGAAGCGGCGCCGGTGGGGGCTGCCTAGCCTGACCGACATGGACATCACGATTCACACCACCGTTCTCCCGCACGACGACCCGGAGGCCTCCCTCGCCTTCTACCGGGACGTTCTCGGCTTCGAGGTGCGCAGCGACGTCGGCAAGGACAAGATGCGCTGGATCGTCGTCGGCCCGCCCCAGCAGCCCGGCACGTCGATCCTGCTGGCCCCGCCGGACGCCGACCCCGGCATCACCGAGGACGAGCGCCGCACCATCCGCGAAATGATGGCCAAGGGCACCTACGGCTGGATCATGCTGGCCACGGCGAACCTCGACGAGACGTTCGAGAAGGTGCAGTCCCACGACGTGGAAGTGGTCCAGGAACCCATGGATCAGCCGTACGGCGTACGCGACTGCGCCTTCCGCGACCCCGCGGGCAACATGGTCCGCATCCAGGAAGTCCGCTGAGCCCCCCGGTACATCGCACCCCTCGCCCGCCCCCGCCCCTGCCCGCGCCCGCGGGCGGGCGGCGGCGTCCCTCCGTCATCCGCAGGAGTCACGCATGTGCCAGCCCGAGTGGCGACGCGCCCGCACCGCGGCCCTCGCCGAGACCGGCCAGGACACCACCACCGACCAGGCCACGACCGGTCAAGGCACCCCCAGCCCACCCCCAGCCCGGCCCCGCCCGGCCATGACCGGCCCCGACCGGACCGGTCAGGAATCAAGAAGCTCCGCCCACCCGTCACCCCTAGCGTGAGAGCCATGACGACCATCGAATCCCTCACCCTCGAGGTGGCCGACACCGAGGCCGCCCACCGCTTCTACACCACCGCCTTCGGCCTGGACTCGCAGCTCCGGCTCCGTACCGCCCAGGCCCCCACCTCCGGCTTCCGCGGGTTCACGCTGTCCCTCGTCGTCTCCCAGCCGGCCGACGTCAACGCCTTCTTCGACGCCGCGATCACCGCCGGGGCCACCGCGCTGAAGCCCGCCGCCAAGTCGCTGTGGGGCTACGGCGGCGTCGTGCAGGCCCCCGACGGGACGATCTGGCAGCTCGCGTCCTCGTCGAAGAAGGACACCGGCCCGGCGACGCGCACCTTCGACGAGCTGGTGCTGCTGCTCGGCGTCGAGGACGTCCCGGCGAGCAAGCGCTTCTACGTCGAGCGCGGGCTCAGCGTCGCCAAGGGCTTCGGCAGCAGGTACGTGGAGTTCGCCACCGGCTCCGCCCCGGTCAAGCTGGCCCTCTACAAGCGCCGCGGGCTCGCCAAGGTCGCCGGCGTCTCCCCCGAGGGCAGCGGCTCCCACTGCCTCGCCGTGAACGGCGACCTCGGCTCCTTCACCGACCCGGACGGGTTCGTGTGGGAGGAGTCCGCCTCGGCGCCGACACTCGCGCAGATCACGGAAGGGATCGGAAGGAGGTGACCCCGGCCGACGCGACGACGAAGCCCGCCGAGCCAGCGAGCACGGATGCTTCGGCGCCCGCCGCCCCGCGCGACCGTGCGCAGCGTCTGCGGGACACCCGCGCCAAGCTGGAGAGCGAGGTCGACCTCTGGGTCGCGACCGCTGACCCCTCCGGCGGCGGCCCCCACCTGATCCCGCTCTCCTGCCACTGGGACGGCAGCACCTTCCTCATCTCCACCCCGCGCACCTCGGTGACCAGCCGCAACCTCCTCGCCGACCACCGGGCCCGCCTCAGCCTCGGCCCCACCCGCGACGTCGTCATCGTCGACGCCACCGCCGAGCCGGTGGACCTCGACGAACTGGGCTCCGAGGCCGCCGACGCCTTCGCCGCCCGCACCGGCTTCGACCCGCGCACCCTCGACACCCCCTACCAGTACTTCCGCCTCCGCCCCCACCGCATCCAGGCCTGGCGCGAGGCCGACGAACTCCCCGGCCGCACCCTGATGCGCGACGGCAACTGGCTCGACTGACCGTCCGCAGTGACGGCGGCAACGACATCACAGCGACCGGGGCGCGACGACAGAGACGACGTCAGAACGGCAACGGACGCGCCGCCACCACCTCCAGCCGCGACACCGCCCGCGTCAGCACCACGTACAGCCGGTGCAGCCGGAGGCGGAGACGTCCTCACCGGCGACGATCTCACCCTTTTCTCACGCCAGAGCCCGTGCGAGATAGGGGTTCACCGTCGAGCGGACCGGGAGGCCGAGGAAGCCGGTGGCCACGGCCAGGGTCACGGCGTAGGAGTCCACCGCGCGCTGGACGTTCGGGGCGTCCATGCCTGCACCCGTGACGATGCGGTCGAGGTCGACATAGGCGGAGCGGACGATCTCCAGTGAGCGGTAGAGCTGCCAGTCCTTGCGCCAGTCGCGGGTGTACTCGGGAGGCAGCCGGCGCTCCCACCGGCGGAACATGCGGTCGCGGATCTCGGGCCGGGTGGGGGTGAGGTGCATGTGGCGGACGAGGTCGTACAGCGGGTCGCCGACCAGGGCCATCTCCCAGTCGATGATGGTCAGCGCCAGGGCGTCGTCACGGCGGACCAGGTTCCACGGGTTGAGGTCGCCGTGCAGCAGCGACGGTTCGCGGTGACTGACCCGATGGCGGGACAGGATCTGGCGCAGGCGCGCGGCGTCCGGCAGCCCCAGATGCCGTGCCAGCTGCTGGGACTTCTTGGGCAGGTCCGCCACCAGAGTGACGAACTGGTCCGTCAGCCAGGAGTAGAAGCCTCGCTCGCCCGCGACGGGATCGAGCTGCCTGTAGTCCACTTTCGTCAGGGCGCACAGTTGGTCGACCAGTCCGTCCGCCTCGTGAGGCAGCAGGCCGTACACCGGATGCTTCGGCGGCCGGTCGATGTCGGCCCCCACATAGGTGTGGATGGCGAAGTGGTCGTCGGGGAAACTCACCCCGAGCGCCAGTGCCCGGGGGGCAGCCACGGAGACCGGTGTTTCCTCGATGGCGCGCAGGACGGCGTGTTCGCTGAGGAAGCTCCACTCGCGGCGGCTGGCCTCCGGCAGTTTGCGCCGGATGACGACAGGGACCTCGAAGCCCGGCACCCGCAGCACGGTGTTGAGGTGCGCGGTCCCCTTGAACACGCGCCCGGCCGGGGCCGCGCCCTCCAGCGCGAGAGCCTCCCGCACGGCGTCCTCGGAGAAGTCATCGGGCAGGGGGAGGCGACGATCCGGCTGCCAGGCAAGGGCTCCCACGGCCAGACGCCCGCCGTGACGCCCCGACCGGGAGGCCAGCCAACGGAAGAGAGCCCCCTCGATCTCCTTCTCTCCCGGCACGTTCCGCAGCCTCAGCGGGCCGGCCGCCGCCTCCAGCGCTCGGCTCACCTCGGCCGTGGCTTCTTCCATGGTCTTCTGGGTGTACGACACCTCCAGCGACCGCGCCGCCCTCATCACGTCCGGGAAGACGGACTGCGCTCGCTCGAAGGCCAGGTAGTGCCGCAGGTCCTTGCTGAGGCCGTTGACGGCGGCCGGACGAACGCGCTGCATCGCCTCCGCCCACGCCTCGACCACCTCGGGACGCTGGTCGAGCGGGTACTGCATCCTCACCAGATGGGTCGCGAGATCGTGCAACGGATCGCCGTATGTGGCCAGCTCCCAGTCGACGCAGATCAGTGGTGGGTCCCCGGCGTACGAGACGATCAGGTTGTCACGGTGGAGGTCGGCGTGGAGCAGGCTGTAGGGCCGCCTGGTCATCGCGGGTACGCAGGCGGCGAACTCGATCAGAGCGTCCTCGGGAATGCCCAGTGCCGCGAACAGTCCACCGAACGCAGCCCAATTGGGCTGCCTGATCTGCCGGTCGGCGAGGTGCGCCAGCGTTCGCAGAAACCCCTGGCTGTCGGTGTCGTTGCTGGGCCACCGCCGCGGAAGCGGCGGCAGCGCGCCCCGCCGCACCTGGGTCATCTGTGCCAGCAACCGGGCGAGCGCCTTGATGAGCAGCGTGTCCACGGGCTTGCCGTTGCCGCACACACTCGACAGGGGGACCCCTTCGACGTAGCTGTGGATCGCGAAGGAATCACCCTTGACCAGGCACTCCGGTGCGTGCGGCAGCACGCCTTTGATCGAGCGCAGGATCTCGGCCTCGTCCGGCCAGGTCCTGATCACCACGGGGAGTGCCTCGGTGCGGCGCAACCGCACCGTCACCGATGTGCCCGGCTCCCGCCCCAGCAGCCGGGCCTCCCGTTCGGGCAGGGCCACGACATAGTTGCGGTTGTGGTGGCCGTTGCTCGCCACCCCCTGCTCGATCGCGTGCCGGACGAGCGCACGGTAGTCGGCGCCGGTGGCGGCGCGTTCCCCGACGTCCGGTCGGGGAATAGGTGGTGCGCCCACGGGCCGCTCCGGGAGGGACGAGAAGAGTCACTGTCGACGGTATGCACGCCGGGCCGGGCACGCATGTCGGCCTGGTCGCATCGGGCATGCCTTATTCACCCGTCCGCGTGAAGACTACGCAAGCCCGTTCGGGTCCGGCTGGGTAAACCTCTATACGAACAGAAGCATGCGGAAGCTCATCGGTGCGCAGATGGTACAGCACTCAACTGGGGTCCCCAGCGCCTCCTGGGCATCCCTTGCTCCATGCGGGCTACGGTCACTTGCCCGGCTCACGCTCGCTGGCGAGCCGCTCCCACACGGAGTCGAACCACAGCCGCATGCTCTCGACGAATACGGACCCTGAGGATTGCGGATCCTGGTCCTTCACGTGATGGGTCAAGGTCGAACCGAGACCGATGACGTCGAGGGCCGTGACCACCTCGCCGCCCTCGAGCTGCATGGGACGTTCCACCACCTCGTACATGCCGTGCAGGGCCTCCATGCCGTTGAGGAGGTACAGCTTGAAGGCCGGCGGCAGCGGGACGTGACGAATGTGCACCTCGACCGACGGGACGAGCTTCTCCGTACGGAGGTCGTTCAACGCCGTCTGGAGCGAGGTGGTGTGCAGCTCGGTGATGGCGCGCAGGCGTTCAAGCGGGCGGGTGTCACTGCGGTCCTCCTTGGCACGGGGGTACGGCAGCGGCAGTGAGGCGTCCGGCAGCAGCATTCGCAGCGTGATGCGCTCGGGAGAGATGGAACCCCGCCGGATGCGCTGGGCCTGCAGACCGATGTGGGCACTGAGCGACTCCGAGGTCAACGTGTAGACGTCCAGGGCGACTTCGGGCGCCTCGAAGGCCTCGCTTATGAACAGGTCCAGCGTCACGCCACGGCTCAACCGGGTGGCCTTGGCGACCGTCGACTGGATGCGCTGAACCTTGATCACGCGAGAGCCGCTGCCCTGCCTGGACTCGATCCATCCCTCGTCGCTCAGTTCCCGCAGGGCTCGCTGCACGGTGTCGCGGGAGATCCCGAGCTCCTCGGCGAGGTCCCGCTGTGACGGCAGAAAGCTGCGCAGGGGGTACAGCCCGTCGGCTATCCGCCCGCGCAGTTCGTCGGCGATAGCACGGAAACCCTTGCCGGCGCCCTCGCCGGCCTCCTGGCCCTCCACGACTGGAACCTACCGCTCAAACGCCGGAGGCAAACGGGCTGCGCACCAACTGCCCGCGCAAATCGGCCGGTTGGTTAAGGGATCAATCAGGCCGGGCAGACAAACTTCACGGGATCCAGTCCAATTGGACCGCCAGTTGGGCGTCTCCCCGGAACTGGACGGGAGTTGGTGGACATGCCTTTGCTCAGCCGGATCGGCGGGTTATGTCTGAGCACGCTCGCGGAGACAAGACTCGGCACACTCGGTGTGGTGCTTCTGCTCCTGATCGGGGCAGCGGTGCAACTACGCCGGAGCGGACTGGCCGTCGGCGCGGCCGTGGTGTTCACGTGGTTGATGATCCAGGCCTAGGGACTCGACGGGCATCTTGTCACGAACCGTGCCCCCGGTCCCCGCACCCTCACCCCGATTCCCGCACCACACTCAGGACCGATTCCAACGACCTGACCACCACCTCCGCCCCCGCGTCCCGCAGCAGCTTGTCCTTGCGGTCGTTGCGGGCGTAGCCGAGGAAGGAGACGCCGGCCGAGCGGGCGGCCTGAAGGTCGGAGGGGGAGTCACCGATCATCAGCGCGGAGGCGGGGGCCACGCCCATGGCGTTGAGGGCTCGGGTGATGCAGCGGGGGTGGGGCTTGAGGTGGTGCAGTTCCTGGGTGCGGCCGTAGATGTGGGGGGCGAAGCAGGCGAGGAGGTTCCGGTCCTCGAGATAGGCGCGACTGACACGCGGTGAGTTGTTGGTGGTGATCGCCAGACGGACGCCCCGCGCGGTCCAGGTGCGGATGAGGGGGTCGGCCCAGGCGGTGGGAAACGCCGTCTTCGCCGCCAGCAGCTCCTCCTTGGTCAGCCGCTCCTCGAGCTCCGCGACCAGGTCGCTGCCGGGGTGACGGCGGTCGACGGCACGGAGGACGACGTGGGGATCCAGGGACTCGCGTTCCCGCTCCGAGAGCAGACCGTGCAGCCCGTTGCTCTCCAGCCACTCGACAAGGTCCCGCGCCACCCGTTCCGCCGAGTGCCCGGCGAACAGGCGGCAGATCGGCCCGTCGAAATCCCACAGCACGACCCGCGCACGCGTGATCAGATCCTGCAGCGCGTTCGGCTCCCTCTCGGTCTCGGCCGTCACCGGATCAGTCTGCGTCGTCTCAGAAGTCACTAGGAGAGTGTCAGGTCCGACGTGATGGTTTCCCAGAGGGCATCGAACCACTTCTGGGATTCCTCCACGAACGCCGCGTCCCTCGGCCCGGCCTGCTTGACGAAGGAGAACAGCAGGGACTTGGAGCCGAGCACGTCGTACATGTCCAGGGTCCGGCTGCCCCACTCCTCCTCACGGCGCACCAGCATGTAGTAGCCGAGCAGCGCCTCCTTCTGGTTGAGCAGGTAGAGCTTGGTGGGCGGGGTGAAGGGCAGGGCGCGGAAGCGGACCTGGACGTCGATGCCGTGGGTGGAGCGGAAAGCCCGCAGGTTGTGCTCCAGCACCTGGGCCTGGGCGTTGCGCATCTGCAGCCACCGCTCGTGCACGGGGTCGGGTACGGAGTCCCGCCCGGCCCCGTCCTCGTCGGCGTCCTGCTCGGCCAGCACTGGGAAGGCGAGATTGATCTTGCGGGACGGCAGAAGTATCCGGAAATCGATCGTCTCAGGCCGGAGGCGGCCCTCGTGGATCAGGCGGAGAGGTTCACCCAGGGCCAGCATCAAGGTCTCGGACGTGTGGCACACGACGTCGACCCGGACGTGGGGCGCGGAGAAGGCCTCCAAGAGCCGAGGGGTCAGGGCGACCATGGTGGGCCGGGGCTCCTCGCGGGCCGGCGGCGGTTCGGCGATCCGCGGCGGGCTTCCCTTGCTGACGTTGCTGAGCAGGCCGTCCTGCTGGAGGGCGCGCAGCGCCTGGCGCACGGTGCCGCGCTCCACGCCGAACTCCTCGGCGAGCTCGGCCTGGGTGGGCAGGCGGTCGCCGGCCCTCAGCTCGCCGGTGCGGATGCGTTCGCGCAGGATGTCGGCGATCTCCTGGGGCGAGAGCCTTCTGCTGCCGTTCACTGCGACGTTCTCCTGGGTCACGACCAAACGCTACAACTTCTATCCATCTATGGGGAGTTGTTTGCGAGTTGTTTATGAGTAGCAGCCAAGTGGGGACAACTTAGGGAAAGTTGGCTACCAACTTCATGAAGTTGGCGGAAGGTTTGCTTCCGAAAGCTGACAGACGCTTCCGAAGACCGCCGAGGGTCTTCGAAGGCCTTCGAAGGCTCCGAAGGAGGAACCCGTGCCCGTCCTCGCCCTCGTCTCCGCCGTCCTGGTCATCACCGTCGAACAGCTCGTCGCCTGGAAGTACGGCGTCACCGGCATCATCGGTCTGCTGCTGCTCACCATAGGCCTCAAGGCCAACAGCCCCGGCGTCAGCTCCACCGGAGCGGTCCTGCTCGCCCTGTTGCTGGCGAGGCCGGCCCTATGAGCCAAGAACGCCGCACGTCCCGGAACTGTGGGAGACGTCAGTTCAGGAGCGCCAGCTCCGAACTGATGGTCTCCCACAGTGCGTTGAACCAGAGGTGCGACTGCTCGACGAACGTGGTGTCACGCAGCGAGGCGCCCTGCTCGAAGGCGAAGAGCAGCGACTGGATGCCCTCGGCGTCGTACATCTCCAGCCGTTCCTGGCCGATCTCCGCCTCCCGGCGCGACAGCGTGTAGTACGCGAACAGCGCCTCGGCGCCATTGAGCAGGTACAGCTTCACCGGCGGGGTGAAGGGCAGGGCACGGAAGCTGACCCGGACATCGACGCCGTGGGTGGCGCGCAGCGCGAGGAGGTTGTGCTTCAGCACTTGGCCTTGGGCGTTGCGCTGGAGCAGCCAGCGCCGGTGCACGGTGTCGGTGTCGTCGCGGTGCCGGCCGTCCACCGGGACGGGAAAGGCGAGGTCGATGTTGCGGCTGGGCAGGAGGATCCGGACGTCGATCTTGGCCGGTTTCAGCCGCCCGGCGTGGATCTGGCGCAGCGGTTCGCCGAGGGCGAGGTTGAGGGAGATGGAGGTGAGGCAGACGGCGTCGACCTCCACCTGCTCTGCCGCGAAGGCGGCGGCGATGCGCGGGGCGAGGCCCACCATCGTGGGCACCGGCGGGGCGGCGGGGCCGGTCAGCGCGCGGCCGGGGTCGGCGGCGACCTTCGCGGGCGCCCCCTTGGAGACCTGGGTGAGCAGTTGCTCGGAGTGCAGGATGCCCAGCGCACGGCGCACCACACCGCGTTCGACGCCGAACTCCTCGGCCAGCCGGGCCTGCGTGGGCATGCGCTCGCCGGCCCGCAGCACTCCGGACCTGATCCGGGCGCGTAGCACCTCGGCCACCTCACGGTGTGTCCGCCGTGGCCGCTGTGGCCTCTTCCGTCCATTGACGGAGGCGTGTTCCGGCTCCACAACCAAACACTACAACTTCCCGCCATCTTTGGGCAGTTCAGCGAGAGGTGGTTATGAGTCGCTTCCAAGTGGAGATAACCATGGAAGAGTTGGTCACCAACTTCAGCAACATGGTCAAACTTTTCAGCGGTTGGCCATCAGGGTGACGGGTTGGGACCACCGAGTCCAAGGGGGACCGCCATGCCGCTTGTCGCCATCGCCCTCGCCGCCCTGGCCATCGGATTCGAGCAGTTCATCGAGTGGAAGTACGGCCCGATGGGCATCATCGCGTTCGTTGCCCTCGCGGTGGGCCTCAAGGCCCGCAACACCCTGATCAGCGGCATCGGCGCGGTCATCCTCGTGATGCTGCTCGCCCAGCCCGGCTGAGGCATCAGCCCTGCTGAGGGCATCAGCCCGCCTGAGGACACCCACAGACGTCTGGCCGGGCTCCCTTCCGGAGGGGAGCCGGGAGACCGGTCAGTCGGCACCACCGCACAACAACCACAACCACAACCAAAAACACAACTGAACAGCTCGCTACGGATGAGCGCCCACCCGCAGTCGTCGGAAGGAGGCAGTGAAGGAGCCAGAGCCGTTCAGCGCGCGAGCCGCGCTCAGAACACGTCCGGGCACCACGGTCGCCTGGAGGTACGCAGCAGGGCGTCGGCCTGACGGGCGGCGCCCGCTCGTTCTTCCCGCACCCGCCCCGCGGCCGCCAGCCGCACCGCCGACTCGTCCCCGAGCCACAGTGCCGCCAACTCGCCGACCTCCAGGCTGAGATCGGCGTTCGCATCGGTGGGCGTGCACGACCCCGCGCCGTCCTCGGACGCCTCCAGCCGGTACCGGCCCCCGGTCAGCCCGCCGCCGTCGGTCACCTCGAGCACCAGCGAGCCGGCCGCCTCGTACGTACGCGCCTCCAGGGCCCGTACGACATCCAGGATCCGCACCCACAGCCAGTCCGCCTGCGTGGTGACGGCGGCGGCTCGCGGGTCCGGCAGGAAGAGCGGAAGCAGGTCGTCGGGGGCACGGCCGCCGCTCTTGACCTTCACCACCCAGTCGATCGAGCACAAGTAGTGCCACAGAGCACGCTCGGCGGCCGGGCTCACCGCGATCAGCCAGCGCACGCTCGCCGTGTTCAGCGGCTGCTTGGCGTCACCCCAGTGATCGTCCACCGTGTAGGAGACCATGCCCTCGACCTCGCCGGAGGCCGAGCGGTACACCGCGTAGAACGGCTCGGTCCACGTGCCGTGGAACCGCAGCGCGCCGGTGTCCAGCTGCCACCACAGCTCGTCCCGGTCGATGACGCCGGGCCGGCTGCGGCGCAGCCGGTCGTGCAGCTCCGGGCCCAGCTTGCGCACGTCCTCGGGGTCGAGGAGGTCGACCCGGCCGCCGTCCTCCGGGCCCGCCCAGCGGGCGTCGAGCCCGGAGCGCGGCACGTCGACCGTCCACTCGGTCGTGGTGGTGGCGGGGCCGAAGCCGTAGCGGCCGTAGATCGGGTACTCGGCGGCGATCAGGGTGGCCACCACGTCCCCGCGCTCCTTCGCCGCCGCCAGGTCCTGCTCCATCATGCGGCTGAGCAGGCCGCGACGGCGGTGGGTGGGGGAGACGGTGACGCTGGAGACCGCGTCGGCCGGCACCGTCCGGCCGCCGACCGCGGTGAGCTCCTGCGGGAACGAACGGAACGTCGCCACACACCGTCCGGCGTCGAAGGCGCCGACCAGCCGGTGGGACGCGAACCGCTTCCGGCGCGCCTCGATCACCTCGTCGGAGCTGTGCGGCTCCCGCAGAAACCCGGTGTTCAGGGCCCGGTTCCAGTCGGCGAAACCGGTCTCGTCGACGGGGCGTACTTCGATGTCTGCGCGGGAGGTCATGGGCTCACGGTAGGTCGCGGAATCGGGCGGTGTCGCGCGGATTTACGGGGGACCGGAGCAGCCGGCGGGACCGGAGCAGCCGACGGGACCGGAGCATCTGGCGGGCCCCGAGCAGCCGGCGGACCCACCGGCCCTTCGGGGATCACCGCGGCTCAGAACGCCGCCCGGACCTCCCCCACCTCACGCCCGCCGCCCAGCAGGGGCGCCCGGCCGATCCGGTCCAGCACGGGGGCGTCCACGCCCAGCAGCCGCAGCGCCCGGGCCAGCACCGGCCCCAGGGCCCGTACCGCCCCGTCCTCCACCTTGAACGCCAGCGCGCGGCCGTCCGGCAGGGCGGCCGCCTGGACCGCCTCGGCGCCCACCTTGGACAGGGCGCCCGGTATCTCCCGCATCAGCCGGGTGTCGGCGCGGCGGGTGCCGGCGACGTACTCGGGGTGGGCGCGCATCGCGTCGGCGACCCGGCGTTCCGGCGTGCCGGGTTCGGCGAGGACGAAGGAGCGGTAGGCGCGGGCGAGTCCGGTGAGGCTGATGGCCAGGAGCGGGGCGCCGCAGCCGTCGGTGCCGGTGGCGGCCACCTTCTCGCCCGCGGCCTCCTCCACACTCCTGTGGATGAGCCGCTGCAGCGGGTGGCCGGGGTCGAGGTAGCCGTCCACCGGCCAGCCCCGCTGCACGCAGGCCGCCAGCATCGCGGTGTGCTTGCCGGAGCAGTTCATGGCCACCCGGCTGCGGCTGCCGCCCGCCGCGAGGTAGGTCTCCCGCTCCTCGGCGTCCAGTGGCAGGTCCGGCGGGCAGCCCAACTGCTCCTCGGCCAGCCCGTGCTCGGCCAGCATCTTGCGGACCAGGTCGCGGTGGAAGCTCTCGCCCGAGTGGCTCGCCGCGGCCAGCGCCAGCCGCTCCCCCGGCAGGTCGAGCCCCGCCCGGAGCATCCCGGCCGCCTGCATCGGCTTGTTGCAGGAGCGCGGGAACACCGGTGCCGTCACATCGCCGAGCGCCAGCCGCACCGAACCGTCCGCGTCCAGCAGCACCAGGCTGCCCCGGTGCCGCCCCTCCACGAACCCCGAGCGGACGACCTCGGCGAGCACCGGCGGTGCGGCGGCGGCGCCGGATATCGACAGCTGGGAGCCGGCGGATGCGGGGGACGTGGATGCGGACATCGGCGGTGGCCTCCGGAAGGACGAACGGACGGAGCCCGCCCGTCGCGGGGAGCCCGGGATCGCCGGGCCGGCTCCCGCCTCGGACGAGCTCAGACGAGCAGGTCGTCGACTTGCGCTTCTCCCTCACGGTACCGGCGGGCGATCTCCGCGCTGCAGTCGTCGGCGGTGCGCTGCAGCCGCTGCCGGCGCCGCGACACCTGCTGCTCGTACCGCACCAGCCGGCCCATCGCCGCGCGCAGCTCCCCGTCGGTGCGGGCGCTCAGGTCGGACAGCTCGACCTCGCCGAGCATGTCGGCGGCCAGCCTCCGGTACTCCTCGCTCTGTGGGGTGCCGAGCGTGACATGGCGGGCGGAGGAGCGCTGCCGGGCCGGGGTGTCCCGCAGGATCTCCGGCAGCCGCTCGACCACGGACGCCTCGGCCGGTGCGGCCACCGACGCCGAGCCCACCGGCGCCCGCCGGGTCAGCTCCGCGCGGAGGATGTCGATACGGCCCTGCAGCAGCCTCCGTACGTAGCTCAGGTCCGCCTCGTCGCGCTGGGCGTCCCGGCGCAGCGTGCGCAACTCGCTCAGGCTGAGCACGCTCAGATCGTGCTCGGGCGGCTCCTGCGGCAGCTCGGGGCTGTCCGTGCGCTGGGTGGGCGGGCGGTGGAACTCCCGTTCGCCCGCGCTCCCCTGGGTCAACGAGACAGCCCCAGGCGGCTGCCCGGTACCTGGTGTGCTCATGTGCCTCTACCGTCCCCTCGACCGGCGTGTGCCAAGCATCGTGCCACCCCAAGTGGTCGCTATGTGACCGAGTGGTCCCGATCAGCCCCAGATGGGGGTTAAGGAGTAAAAATAGCCCGACCGGGGCGGTGCCCCGACCCCGCTCGGGAGCCTGTTCGCCGAACGGCATGATGGTCGTATGCGAGCAGTGGTGCAGAGGGTGGACGGCGCGAGCGTCGTCGTGGACGGCGAGACGGTCGGGGCGATCGAGGGCGAGGGCCTGTGTGTCCTCGTCGGCGTGACCCACGAGGACACCAAGGAGAAGGCGGCGCAGCTCGCCCGCAAGCTCTGGACGATCCGGATGCTCAAGGACGAGCGGTCGTGCAGCGACGTCGACGCCCCGCTGCTGGTCATCAGCCAGTTCACTCTTTACGGCGACGCCCGCAAGGGGCGCCGTCCCACCTGGAACGCCGCCGCCCCCGGCGATGTGGCCGAGCCGCTGGTCGACGAGGTGGTGGCCCAGCTGCGCTCCCTGGGCGCGACGGTGGCCACGGGCCGCTTCGGCGCGCAGATGCGGGTGTCCCTGACCAACGACGGCCCGTTCACCGTGCTGCTGGAGATCTAGACCGCCGGAGATCCGGAAGGCGGGCGCTACGGCCTGTCGTTTGCCCTAAGGCTCGACGACCGTCTCCTGCGCCGCGGCCGTCTCCCCGGCGAGCAGCCGGGCGTCCACCGGGACGTTCCGCTTGACCAGTGCGAGGGCCACCGGGCCCAGCTCGTGGTGGCGTACGGACGTGGTGACGAAGCCGATCTTGCGGCCGTCGGGGCCGTCGTCCGCGAGCCGGATCTCGGTGCCCGGCGCCGGCAGATGGACCTCGCTGCCGTCCAGGTGCAGGAAGACCAGCCGGCGCGGCGGCTTGCCCAGGTTCTGCACCCGGGCGACGGTCTCCTGCCCGCGGTAGCAGCCCTTCTGCAGATGCACCGCGGTGCCGATCCAGCCCAGCTCGTGCGGGATGGTGCGGTGGTCGGTCTCGAAGCCGAGCCGCGGGCGGTGCGCCTCGACCCGCAGCGCCTCGTGGGCGAGGATCCCGGCGGGCGGGCCGGCCTGCCGGGCGAAGGACTCCAGGTCCTCACGGGGCAGGAACAGATCACGCCCGTACGGGGTCTCCCGTACGACCACGCCCTCGGGCGCCTCGGTGATCGAGCCGGCCGGCAGATGGACCACCGCGATGTCGGCGGTGCGGTCGGCGATCTCGACCCGGTAGAAGAACTTCATCGACTCCAGGTACGCGATCAGCGCGTCCTGGGTGCCGGGCTCCACATGCGCCCAGACCGTCTCCCCGTCGTCGACCAGATACAGGGCGTGCTCGATGTGGCCGTGCGCGGACAGGATCAGCGCCTCGGTGGCCTGGTGGGGAGGGAGTTCGGCGACGTGCTGGGTGAGCAGCAGGTGCAGCCAGCCGAGCCGCTCCGGACCGGAGACGGTGACGACCCCGCGGTGGGACAGATCGACGAAGCCGGTGCCGTCGGCGAGGGCACGCTGCTCACGGAACAGGTCGCCGTAGTGGGCGGCCACGCCTTCGTCCACGCCCTCGGCGGGGACGGCGCCGGGCAGGGTCAGCAGGGGGCTCTTCATATCCGTAAGCCTACGACTCGGTATGTGAATGCTTGAGCGAGCAGTCCTTGCACCGGCCGAAGATCGCGAAGTGCTTCATGTCCGTGTCGAAGCCGAACTCCTGCCGGAGCTTGGCGGTGAACTCGTCGGCCACCGACAGGTCCGCCTCGATCACGCTGGTGCAGTCCCGGCAGACCAGGTGGATGTGGTGGTGGCGGTCGGCCAGGTGGTAGGTCGGCGCACCGTGCCCCAGGTGCGCATGACTGACCAGCCCCAGCTCCTCCAGGAGCTCCAGGGTCCGGTAGACGGTGGAAATGTTGACCCCCGACGCCGTCTTTCTCACTTCCGCGAGGATGTCGTCGGGGGTCGCGTGCTCCAGGGTGTCCACTGCTTCGAGGACAAGCTGGCGCTGCGGCGTCAGCCGGTAGCCGCGCTGCCTGAGGTCGCTCTTCCAGTCGGTGCTCACCACACCGGAAAGTCTAGGCGTTGCGGCGGCGGAACCTACGGGGCCGGAACCACTCGGAACGGGACCGAACCGGTGCCGGAACCACTCGAAGCGATGCCGGAACTACTTGAAGAAGGCGATCCCGTCGTCCGGCATGTCGTCGGGCAGGGCCTTGGCCCAGCGCTCGACCTCCTCCGGGGTGACGGCCTTCTTCAGGTGCGCCGACATGTAGGGGCGCAGCGAGACCTCGGGGGTCTGCTTCTCGCCGACCCACATCAGGTCGCTCTTGACGTAGCCGTACAGCCGCTTGCCGCCGCTGTAGGGGCGGGAGCCGGCGGTGCGCGCCACCGCGTCGGTGACCAGGTCGATCTGCGGCTTCTTGTCGGCGAGCTCCCCGTACCAGATCTCGATGACGCCGTCGTCGCGGGTCATCGTCACCTCGACCTTGCGGTCGGAGTCGATCCGCCAGAAGCCGTGCTCCGACTCCAGCGGCCTGACCTTGTTGCCCTCGCTGTCGAGCACCCAGGTGTGCGAGCGGTACTCCAGGAAATCCCGGCCGTCGTGGGTGAAGGCGACCTCCTGCCCGAAATTGCACTTCTCGGAGCCGGGGAAGTCGTGCACGCCCGCGCCGGTCCAGTGGCCCAGCAGGAAGGCGAGCGGCACAAGATCCTTGTGCAGGTCGGACGGGATCTCGATCATGAGCAGTAGTTCCTAGCGTCGTTTCAGCGCTGGCCCTGGTACAGCTTCTTCACGGTCAGCCCGGCGAAGGCGAGCACGCCGACGGCAACCAGGACCAACAGAAGTTCGAACAAGAGTTCCACGGGGTGCTCCTTGAGCGGGGGTGCGGAAGATGTGCACAGGGCCGGACCCCAGCTTACGCGCCCGGGATCCGGCCCTCGGTGTGAGGTAGCTCCGCCCCCGGCGCGCTGGGAAGCCCGCATACGATGCGGGCATGGCGAAGAAGGTCGTGATCAAGGTGACCGCCGGGGCCGACGCCCCCGAACGGTGCTCGCAGGCGTTCACGGTGGCGGCGGTGGCCGCGGCCAGTGGAGTGGACGTCTCGCTGTGGCTCACCGGGGAGTCCGCGTGGTTCGCCCTGCCGGGCCGGGCCGCCGAGTTCGAGCTGCCGCACGCCGCCCCGCTGCCGGAGCTGCTGGAGTCCGTGCTGGCGGCCGGGCGGGTCACCCTGTGCACGCAGTGCGCCGCCCGCCGCGAGATCACGGAGAAGGACGTCATCGAGGGCGTGCGGATCGCGGGCGCCCAGGTCTTCGTGCAGGAGGCCATGGGGGAGGACACCCAGGCGCTCGTCTACTGACGCTCGTGCACAGGAGGGCCGCCCCGGTTACGGAGGCGGGCCGCCGGGGCGCTTCTTGCCGTCCAGCTCGTCCCACCACTCGTCGGACTGCGGATCGCCGGAGGGGTCGTCCCACCAGCGGTCGTCCGGGCCGCGCCGGTTGGCGATCATCGCGGCGAGCGGCGGGATGACCATGGCCACCACGCACATGCCGACGGCCACGGGCACGGACCACAGCCGCACCACGCCCCAGGCCAGGACGAACAGCGCGATGCACGTGCCCATCATGGCGAAGTAGATGCGGCGCCGGTGCGCGTACATACGACCAGCGTATGCCCGTCACCTGCGTGAAGCCGCGGGTGCGCACGCGGAAGGGCCGCACCCCAGATGGCGTCCAACCCACGGGGTGCGGCCCTTGCGCCGTCACCAGCCCTGACCAGGGGCTGCGTCTGTGTCAGACCGCGATCGCGACCTCGGCCAGCCCGCCCTTCTGGGCGACGACCGTGCGGTCGGCGGTGGCACCGGGCACCAGCGCGCGGACGGTCCACGTGCCCTCGGCCGCGTAGAAGCGGAACTGTCCGGTCGCGGACGTCGGGACCTCCGCGGTGAACTCGCCGGTCGAGTCCAGCAGACGGACGTAGCCCGTCACCGGCTCGCCGTCGCGGGTCACCTGACCCTGGATGGTGGTCTCACCCGGCTTGATCGTCGAGGCGTCCGGGCCGCCGGCCTTCGCACCGCACATGTCTTTCTCCTGAAGGGTTCTGAAAAGGTCGGTCGGGTTGGATCACTTGCCGGAGCCGAGCTCGATCGGCACGCCGACGAGGGAGCCGTACTCGGTCCAGGAGCCGTCGTAGTTCTTGACGTTCTCGACACCGAGCAGCTCGTGCAGCACGAACCAGGTCAGCGCGGAACGCTCACCGATGCGGCAGTAGGCGATGGTGTCCTTGGAGAGGTCGACGTCCTCCTCCTCGTAGAGCTTCTTCAGCTCCTCGTCCGACTTGAAGGTGCCGTCGTCGTTGGCGTTCTTGGACCACGGGATGTTCTTCGCGCTCGGCACGTGGCCCGGACGCTGCGACTGCTCCTGCGGCAGGTGGGCCGGGGCGAGCAGCTTGCCGGAGAACTCGTCGGGCGAGCGCACGTCGACCAGGTTCTGCGAGCCGATGGCGGCGACGACGTCGTCCCGGAAGGCGCGGATCGAGGTGTCCTGCGGCTTGGCCTTGTACTCGGTCTTCGGCCGCTCCGGCACCTCGTCGCCGGGCACCAGCTCACGGGCGTCCAGCTCCCACTTCTTGCGGCCGCCGTCGAGGAGCTTGACGTTCTCGTGGCCGTACAGCTTGAAGTACCAGTAGGCGTACGCCGCGAACCAGTTGTTGTTGCCGCCGTAGAGGATCACCG
The DNA here is from genome assembly GCF_039524635.1 of Streptomyces thermocarboxydovorans. Taxonomy (NCBI): domain Bacteria; kingdom Bacillati; phylum Actinomycetota; class Actinomycetes; order Kitasatosporales; family Streptomycetaceae; genus Streptomyces; species Streptomyces thermocarboxydovorans. The sequence continues at coordinate 26,784 of NZ_BAAAGU010000043.1, forward strand.
TGTGGTCGTTGGCGATGCCCTTCTCCGACAGGAGCTTCTCGAAGCCGGCCTGGTCGATGAAGTCGCGGCGGACCGGGTCCTGCAGGTCCTTGGACCAGTCGATCCGGATGGCGTTCCGGATGTGGTTCTTCTCGTAGGCGGTGGTGTCCTCGTCCACCTCGACGATGGCGATGGTCGGGTCATCCAGGTGGTCCTGCAGCCAATCGGCGTCGACCAGGACGTCGCTGCGGCTCATGCTCTCTCCTCCGGGGCAGTTGCGGCGGGGCGTGCGTGCGAAAAGGCGTGCACGGCCGTACGGGACCGGCACACGGGTGCCCTCATCCGGGCAGGGGGAATGCGAACGTCGGCGTCCGCTCAGAAGGTGCGACAGAGCATGGCGGCGACACGGCACAGGTCTACTGCCCGCCGCTTCGTGAGATCCGCCTGTCGCTTCATGGCCCCGATCGTAGGGAGCGTGAGGCGGGTGTGTCACCGGTGTGTCGCATGTTGAGATGCGATCGTCCGGATTGCGGGATGTGAAGCTCCTCGGGCCTGGCGCTCCGGGCCCGCGCCGCGCGTGTAGGGGTCGTCACATCTGCTCAGCGGACGCCGTCGTCTCATTTCCCGGACGCCGCACGTCAGCCGGACGCTTTCGGCCGCTTCCGCCCCGGAGACTTTCGGCTGCTTCCGCCCCGGAGACTTCGGCTGCTTCCGCCCGGGAGAAAGCATGCGCCGCGGCGGGACCTACCCAACCAGCCGGACCCCGGAACCCTTCACCGTGATGTGCACGCCGTCCTTGCCCGCCTCGACCTTGTCGAGCTTGATGCCGCCGGGCAGGCCGTCGATCTTCTGCTGGAAGTCGGTGATCTTCCGCACCCGCGACTCGGGCAGCGAGACCGAGCCGAACTTCGGCAGCGCGTCCGCCTTCACGCGCACCGTGTCGCCGTCCACCACCTTCACCGAGCTGAGCACGAACACCGGCTCGGGCAGCTTGGCGCCGAGCACGGTGGCCTCCACCCGTACCTTGATCTTTCCGTTGCCGCCGTCGGAGAGGCCGACGACGTTCGCGGTGACGCCCGGTGCGACCTGGGTGGGCTCGGACTTGGCGGTCTTCAGCAGCTCGTCGTAGGAGATCGTGGCGCTGCCGGTGGCCCTCTGCGCGGTGGCGGAGCTGTAGTCGCCGGAGAACTCCACGCCCTTCATGTCGGCGCGCAGATCGGCGATACGGATCCTCTGGGCGCCGTCACCGGTGCCGGCCTCGTAGTCCTGGATGCCGACCTCGACCTCGTCGAGGCTGCCGCTCGCCACCTGGGTGAGGAAGGGGAAGCCCTTGATGGACACGTCGGGCGTGGACGCGAGGTTCTCGCTCGTCCTCAGCCGGTCAGCGGCCTCGCCCTCGGCGAAGTTGACCGCGACCCGGTCGACGATCACGAAGAGACCGCCCAGGATCACAACGACGACGAGCAGTATTCGCAGTGCGCGCATGCGGTGCTTCCCCCACCAGGCTGACCCCGACGACCGGCCGGCCGCCCAGCGTGAGGGTAACTCCGTGCGGAAGGGGCGCCGCGAAATTGTCGATCATCTGTGACAACGGACGCGCCTCACGAGCCTCGCGGAGCATCTCCCGTCCGGGGCTCGTGGGCCTCGCAGGACACCCTCCGCCGAAGGGCGGCGGGCACGCCCGTGTCGCCGGTCGGAGGGGTCGCGAGGGCCGCGGGCACGCCCGTGTCGCCGGTCGGAGGGGGCGCGAGGGCCGCGGGCACGCCCGTGTCGCCGGTCGGGTGGCCGCGAGGGCCGCGGGCCCGTCCGTCGCGTCCCCTGGCGTCCGTCGCGTCCCCTCGCGTCCGCCGCGCCGTTCGCGGATCAGCCGGCGAGCCGCCCCAGCAGGTACACCGCCGGGGCCGCGGCCGCCAGCGGCAGGGCCACGCCCGCGGTGAAGTGCACGAAGCGGGAAGGGTAGTCGTAGCTCGCCACCCGGTGGCCGACCAGCGCGCAGACCGCCGCGCCCGCGCCCAGCAGCGCGCCCGGCGCCCCGCCCAGGTCCGTCACCGCTCCGGCCAGCGCCCCCGCGCCCGCCGCCGACGCCAGTGCGGCCAGCACACGGGCCGCCGCCGGCAGCGGCAGGGCCCGCGCCACGACGGCCGCCGCCACCGCGCTCGCCCCGGCCGACACCGCGGCCGTGTCCGCCGCGAGGTACCCGGACGCGACGATCGCCAGCGCCGCCGCCGCGACCGTGGCCGTCAGCCCGTACATCCGCTCGTCCGGGTCCGCGTGCGACCTCAGCTGGAGCACCAGCGACAGCAGCACCCAGACCCCGAGCGTGCCCAGGATCGCGGCGGGCGACCGGTCCGTGGCCAGCAGGGCCACGTCCGCCACCAGTGCGCCGAGGAACCCGAGGGCGATGCCCTGCCGGGCCGGCCACATGCCGTTCAGCCGGAACCAGCCCGCGGCCGTGACGCCCTGGAGGATCACCAGGGGCACCAGCAGCGCGTACGTGCCGAGCGCCGCGCCCCCGGCCAGCAGCAGGCCCAGGGCGGCGGTGAGCAGCGCGGGCAGCATCCCGGGCTCGATGATCGGCGAGCGCCCCTCGGCGCGGGCCCGCTGGGCGTCGGTGATCCGGGGGTTCCCGGCGAGCGTCGCGGGACCGTACTCGGGCACGTCGCCCACGGCGGCGGGACCCGGAGCCCCCGGAGCCGGAGCCGCCGGAGCCGGAGCCATGGCGGCCGGAGCCATGGCGGCCGGTGCGGGAGCGCCACCGGGCGGCGGGAACGCCGCCTCGCCGGGCATGGGCACCGGCCCGGGCCGTGCCGGGTCCTGCGGCGGCAGATACGCGGTCTCCTCCGCGGCGGCCGGCGGGACCGGCGGCTGGACGGACGTCTCCCAGGTCTGCCCCTGCCACTGCTGGGTGTGCCCCTGCTCGAAGCCGGGATCGTCGTACCCCGGCCAGGCGCCCATCCAGTGCCCCTGGCCCTGCCCCTGCCCCTGCCCCTGCCACGAGCCGTGGCCCTGGGAGGGCTGCGCCGGGTAGGAGTGCCCCGGGTGAGCCTGACCCTGGTAGCTCCGGCCCTGGCTCTGGTAGGGCTGCCCGTCGTACCGCTGTCCCTCGTACGGCTGGTTCGTCATCGCTCCGCTCACCCTCCCGCGAACGGCGGGAGCACCTCGACCGTGCCGCCCTCGGCCAGCCGTACCGTCTCGTGCGGGCGCTGCCCCGCGGGGTCACCGTCGATGAGGAACGAGCACCGCTGCAGCACACGCGTCAGCTCGCCCGGGTGCCGTTCGCGCACCGCGTCGAGCGCCTCGGCGAGCGTAGCCGCCTCGTACGGCTCCTCGGCCACCCCGGCCGCGGCCTTGGCGGCGGCCCAGTACCGCACCGTGACCTTTGCCATCTGCTGGTCCCAATCCCTTGACGGTGAACACCGTCAGGCTAGCCCGCCCGGCCGGCCGCCCAGTGCCCGATCCGGTGCAGCAGCTCCTCGGGCGCCGCGTTCTCCGCGTGCCCCATCTCCGGCTCCAGCCACAGTTCGCCGTGGTCACCGGCCGCCTCGGCCAGCATCCGGGGGTGGTCCAGCGGGAAGTAGCCGTCGCGTTCGCCGTGCACGATCAGCAGCGGCGTGGGCGCGATCCTGGGCACGGCCTCCACCGGGGACAGCGGCACCGGGTCCCACCGGCGCCGGTGGATGCGGGTGCGCAGCCCGTACCGGCCCACCAGCCGCCCGGCCGGCCGGGTCACCAGCCAGTGCAGCCGCCGCATCGGGGCGGTCCCCCGGTAGAACCAGCGCGCGGGCGCGCTCACCGAGACCACGGCGTCCGTGCCGCCGTCCAGCCCCGCGTGCCGCAGCACCACCGAGCCGCCCATGGAGAACCCGACCGTGGCCACGCGGCTGTGCCCCAGCTCCCGCACCCAGGCGACCACCGCCGCCAGGTCCAGCACCTCCCGGTCCCCGACGGTGGACAGCCCGCCCGAGGCCCCGTGCCCGCGGAAGGAGAACGTCGCCACGGCCCCGTGCCGCGCCAGGGCCCGCGCCACCCGGCGCACATGCGGCCGGTCCGCGTCCCCGGTGAACCCGTGGGCGACGACGAACGCCAGATCACGAGCGCCGGCGCCGGGCTCGTACCGGGCGTCGACCGACACACCGTCCGCCGTCCGCAGAAACGTACGGACGGGCACCCCGGTCAGGGATCCGCCCGCCGTCTCAGCATGCGGACGATGGGTGGAACGCGCCACCCGACCTGCCCGACCGGTACTCATGTCGGCTATTCTCGTGCGAAGAGGACTCGGGCAGCGAAGCCCCCGGGTCCTTTTGTGCTTTCGGAGCGTTGTATACGACGTGTACGACTCGGGCCTCGATCGCACGCAGCAGTGCCGCAAACGTCCTGGAAGGGACCGAGGAGGACCAGACGTTATGGGCGAGCGAACCGTGCACCACCATAGGACGACCCGAGCGGGTGAGACGCGATGAGCTCTCTTCTGCTCCTGACCAACGCCCTCCAGCCGTCGACGGAGGTGCTCCCCGCCCTCGGCCTGCTGCTGCACAACGTGCGGGTGGCCCCCGCGGAGGGCCCGGCCCTCGTCGACACCCCCGGCGCGGACGTCATCCTCATCGACGGCCGCCGCGACCTCCCCCAGGTGCGCAGCCTGTGCCAGCTGCTGCGCTCCACCGGACCCGGCTGCCCCCTCATCCTCGTCGTGACCGAGGGCGGCCTCGCCGCCGTCACCGCGGACTGGGGCATCGACGACGTCCTCCTCGACACCGCCGGCCCCGCCGAGGTGGAGGCACGCCTGCGGCTGGCCATGGGCCGCCAGCAGATCGGCAACGACGACTCGCCCATGGAGATCCGCAACGGCGATCTCTCGGTGGACGAGGCGACCTACTCCGCCAAGCTCAAGGGCAGGGTCCTCGACCTGACCTTCAAGGAGTTCGAGCTGCTGAAGTACCTGGCCCAGCACCCCGGCCGGGTCTTCACCCGCGCCCAGCTCCTGCAGGAGGTGTGGGGCTACGACTACTTCGGCGGCACCCGCACCGTCGACGTGCACGTACGGCGGCTGCGCGCCAAGCTCGGCCCCGAGCACGAGTCGCTGATCGGCACCGTGCGCAACGTCGGGTACCGGTTCGTCGCCCCGGAGAAGGTCGAGCGCGCCGCCGAGGAGGCCAAGGCCGCGGCCGAGCGCGAGAAGACCGGGAACGCCGGGAATCCCGGGAACCGCGGCAACGCGGACTCGGGCGCTGCGTCCGCCGCGGGCGCCGCCCCGGTGCGCACCAAGGCGTGAGCGAGGAAGCGTGCCGCACATAACCTCCCGTACGCCCTGCCCAGAACGGGTATATCCGCGTAGACTCCGCGCGTGGCCAAGGTGACTAGGGATGACGTGGCGCGGCTGGCGGGTACTTCCACCGCCGTCGTCAGCTACGTCATCAACAACGGACCCCGGCCGGTCGCCCCGGCCACGCGGGAGCGCGTGCTCGCCGCGATCAAGGAGCTGGGGTACCGGCCCGACCGCGTCGCGCAGGCGATGGCGTCGCGCCGGACGGACCTCATAGGCCTGATCGTGCCGGACGCGCGCCAGCCCTTCTTCGGGGAGATGGCGCACGCGGTCGAGCAGGCGGCGTCCGAGCGCGGGAAGATGGTGCTCGTCGGCAACTCCGACTACATCGGCGAGCGTGAGGTCCACTATCTGCGGGCCTTCCTGGGGATGCGCGTCTCCGGTCTGATCCTGGTCAGCCACGCGCTCAACGACCTGGCCGCCGCGGAGATCGACGCCTGGGACGCCCGGGTCGTGCTGCTGCACGAGCGCCCCGAGGCCATCGACGACGTCGCCGTCGTCACCGACGACCTCGGCGGCGCCCAGCTCGCCGTGCGCCACCTGCTGGAGCACGGCTACGAGTACGTCGCCTGTGTCGGCGGCACCGCGGAGACCCCCGCCGTCGGCGACCCGGTCTCCGACCACGTCGAGGGCTGGCGGCGGGCCATGGAGGAGGCCGGCGTCTCCACCGAGGGCCGGCTCTTCGAGGCCCCCTACAACCGCTACGACGCCTACGAGGTCGGCCTGGAGATCCTCTCCGGCCCGCAGCGCCCGCCCGCGATCTTCTGCTCCACCGACGACCAGGCGATCGGCCTGCTGCGCGCGGCGCGCGAGCTGCGCATCGACGTGCCCGGCGAGCTCGCCGTGGCCGGCTTCGACGACATCAAGGAGGCGGCGCTCACCGACCCGCCGCTGACGACGGTGGCCTCCGACCGCTCGGCGATGGCCCGTGCGGCGGTGGACCTGGTGCTCGACGACGGTCTGCGGGTGGCCGGGGCGCGGCGGGAGCGGCTGAAGGTGTTCCCGTCCCGGCTGGTGGTGCGCCGGTCCTGCGGCTGCGGCTGAGCCCGGTACAGGGACTGCGGCTGCGGCTGATCTCGGTACGGGCCTACGGCTGCGGCTGGGCCCGGTACGGGACTGCGGCTGCGGCTGACCTCGGCGACGGCCTCTCGAAGGCGCGCCCTTGGAATCGAAGGCGCGTCTTTACATCGGACATACGCCCTTCTGTCGCACTTCTCAAGTCGTCCTCAGACTGCTCTCATCGTCGGGCGCGACGCTCAGTGCCATGACGGACTACTCCTCTCCTGTGAATCCCGGCAGTCCCGTGAACACCGGCAGTCCCGTGAACCCCGAGTGGCCGCCGCCTCCGGCGTTCCCGCCCGGCCGGGCAGGTCAGTTCGATCATCCAGGTGAGCCCGGACCGTCCGGTCAGCCCGGGCAGCCGCGCCGGAAGCGCGCCCGCGGCCCCGTCTCCCTGCTCGCCGCCGTGGCGGTCGTCGCGGCGGCCGTCGGCGGGGGCACCGCCTACGGCATCCAGGAGCTCACCGGTACCGACACCGTCGCCTCCAGCTCCACCAGCACCAATGTGGTGCCGTCGAGCCAGAAGGGCACCGTGGCCGGTGTGGCCAAGGCGGTCAGCCCGAGCATCGTCGAGATCAGGGCCGCGACGAACGCGGGCACCTCCACCGGCTCCGGCGTGATCATCACCGGCGACGGCGAGATCGTCACCAACAACCATGTGATCGCCGGCGCCTCCTCGATCCAGGTGCGTACCAGCGACGGCAAGACCTACGAGGCGGAGGTCGTCGGCACCGACAGTTCCAAGGACCTCGCGCTGATCAAGCTGAAGGACGCCTCGGGTCTGCAGGCAGCGACCCTCGGCAACTCCGACGGCGTGCAGGTCGGCGACCAGGTCGTGGCGATCGGCTCGCCGGAGGGCCTGACCGGCACCGTGACCAGCGGCATCGTCTCCGCCCTCGACCGGGACGTCACCGTGTCCAAGGACGAGAGCCAGGGGCAGCAGCAGTGGCAGCAGGGCGACGGCTGGCCGTTCGAGTTCGGCGGCCGGGAGTTCAACGGCGACACCGGCCGGTCCACGACGACCTACAAGGCCATCCAGACCGACGCGTCCCTCAACCCCGGCAACTCCGGCGGCGCGCTGATCGACATGAACGGCAACATCATCGGGATCAACTCGGCGATGTACTCGCCGAAGGGCGTGGACTCCTCCGCCGCGGGCAGCGTCGGCCTGGGCTTCGCCATCCCGATCAACACGGTGAAGGCGGACCTGGCGAAGCTGCGCGCGGGCGCGACGGACTGAAGCCACGGACTGAGGGAGCGAAGGGGTCGCAGAAGGCCTCGGCAGAAGCCGTCGCAGGCCGGGAGCCCACCGCCTGGGCGGCCCCGCACCCCCGCCTGCGAGGCTCGTGCGAGGCTGAAGACCTCGAGTCTGGCACCTTTGGAACGTCGTCCCACGAGCGAGGAACCCGAGCCATGAGCCCCCTGTCGTCCGCTCCGTCCGCCGCCACGGAAGGCGACCGTGCCCCCCAGCGCATCCTGATCGTCGACGACGAGCCGGCGGTCCGCGAGGCGCTCCAGCGCAGCCTGGCCTTCGAGGGGTACGACACGGAGGTCGCCGTGGACGGCGCGGACGCGCTGGAGAAGGCGGCGGCGTACCGGCCCGACCTGGTGGTCCTCGACATCCAGATGCCGCGGATGGACGGCCTGACCGCCGCCCGCCGCATCCGGGGCTCCGGCGACACCACGCCCATTCTGATGCTGACCGCCCGGGACACGGTCGGGGACCGGGTGACCGGGCTGGACGCGGGCGCCGACGACTACCTGGTCAAGCCGTTCGAGCTGGACGAGCTGTTCGCCCGGATCCGGGCGCTGCTGCGCCGCAGCTCCTACGCGGCGGCGGTGGCCGCCTCGGCCGACTCCGGCGATGTGCTGACCTTCGCCGACCTGAGCATGAACCTGGCGACGCGGGAGGTGACGCGGGGCGAGAGGCAGGTGGAGCTGACCCGCACCGAGTTCAGCCTGCTGGAGATGTTCATGGCGCACCCGCGCCAGGTGCTCACCCGGGAACAGATCCTCAAGGCCGTCTGGGGCTTCGACTTCGAGCCGTCCTCCAACTCCCTCGACGTGTATGTGATGTACCTGCGCCGCAAGACCGAGGCGGGCGGCGAGCCGCGCCTGGTGCACACGGTCCGGGGCGTGGGCTATGTCCTGCGGCAGGGCGGCACGGAGTGAGCAGGCTCCTACGCCGGTTCCGCACGCTGCCGATCCGGGCGCGGCTGGCGCTGCTGGTGGCGGCGGCGGTGGCGTTCGCGGTGGCGGCGGTCTCGGTGACCTGCTGGTTCATCGTGCAGGGCAAGCTGTACGGGGAGCTGGACGAGGACCTTCAGGCGTCGGTGCCGCGGGCGCTGCCGGTCAGCCAGGTGCGCACCACCCTCGACGCCTGCCCTCAGTCACCGTCGGAGAGCCTCCCCTTCGGCGCCCGCGTCAACGGCTACGCCCAGATCGTGCACGCCGACGGCAGGGCCTGCCTGATCGGCAACTCGGCGGCGCTGGTGAAGGTGACGGACGACGACCGGGCCGTGGCCCGCGACCCGGTGATCGGCGAGGGCTCCATCCGCAACGGCACCGACAGCGAGGGCAACCGGGTGCGGGTCCTCACCACGGCTCTGTCCGTCGAGGACCCGGACGCCGGCCGCTACACCGCCGACGACCTCGCCCTGCTCATTGCGGTCCCGCTGGACAGCACGCGCTCCACCCTCAACGAGCTGGCCCTGCTGCTGCTCCTGGTCTCCGGCGTCGGCGTGCTCGGCTCGTCCGCCGCCGGCCTCGCCGTGGCCCGCGCCGGTCTCCGCCCCGTCGACAAGCTCACCGAGGCCGTGGAGCACGTGGCCCGCACCGAGGACCTCGACATCCGCATCCCTGTGGAGGACGAGTCGGAGGACGAGATCGCCCGCCTCTCCCGCTCCTTCAACTCCATGACCTCCGCCCTCGCCAGCTCCCGCGACCTGCAGCAGCAGCTGATCGCCGACGCCGGCCACGAGCTGCGCACCCCGCTGACGTCGCTGCGCACCAACATCGAACTCCTCACCCGCAGTGAGGAGACCGGCCGCCCCCTCCCCGCGGCCGACCGCAAGGCGCTGCTCGCCTCCGTCAAGGCGCAGATGACCGAACTCGCCGCTCTCATCGGCGACTTGCAGGAACTCTCCCGCCCCGAGGTGGGCCAGCACTCCCCCCGCACCCAGATCGTCGCCTGGCAGGACGTCGTCGACTCGGCCATCGGCCGAGCCCGGCTGCGCGGCCCCGAACTGGCCATCACCGCGGACCTGAACCCCTGGTACGTCCGCGCCGAGCCCGCCGCGCTGGAGCGCGCCGTGGTCAACATCCTCGACAACGCGGTGAAGTTCAGCCCCGAGGGCGGCACCATCGACGTCCGCCTCGCCGACGGCGTCCTCACGGTCCGCGACCACGGCCCCGGCATCCCCGCCGACGAACTCCCCCACGTCTTCGACCGCTTCTGGCGCTCCCCCAGCGCCCGCGCCCTGCCCGGCTCCGGCCTCGGCCTCTCCATCGTCGCCCGCACCGTCCGCCAGGCAGGCGGCGAGGTCACCCTGACCCCGGCCCCCGACGGCGGCACCATCGCCACCATCCGCCTCCCGGGCGCACCTACCCCGCCTCCGGCGGAGACGCCGTAGTCAGCTGCCCGGCCGCTGTTCGCCCCGTGCGCTCATCAGCTCGCGCAAACGGGTCCACGCACCGGGGTCCGTTCCGTCGCCCAGCCGGTGGTGGCGTACCGCCTCGTCTGTGTCGGCAACACTGAACGTGACGGGGACGGCCGGTGGTTCGAGGCGGGCGGGGACCGTGAGGTCGCGGCGGGCGGGCCGCAGGCAGGTCAGCAGGCTGACCAGCCCGTGCTCGGCGTGCAACTCGGCCGCCAGCTTCTCGATCCGCTCGAACGGCACGCTCTCGCCGGCGCCGTAGCCGAAGGTGACGGTGATGTCCTCCTCGACGCCCGCGGTCGTCCGCAGCACCCTCACGGTGGCCAGGGCCGGACGGTCGGGCCGCCCCACGGCGATCAGCCACGCGCAGCTCGATACGGGTGCCGAACATCGGCTGGGTGGCGATGCGGACGTCGTTCCAGCGCAGCATGCCCGCCACGACGTGGATGCCGTAGCCGCCGCCGCGCTTGAGGAGATCGGCGATCGGGTCGTCGAGGTCGGCGAACTCGTCGCGCAGGGCACCGAATCCGTCGACGAGCAGGACGACGTCGGTGGAGCCCGCTTCGGGCAGCTCGCCCTGGGCGCGCAGTCGCCGGAACCGGTCCACGGAGTCGATGCCGTGCTCGCGGAAGAGTTCCTCGCGCCGGGCCAGCAGGGCGCGCACCTCGGCGACCGTACGGGCAGCCCGCTCGTGGTCCGCGCGTCCTGCGATCCCGCCGACGTGCGGCAGTTCGGCCAGCGCGGCCAGGCCGCCACCGGCCAGGTCGAGGCCGTAGACGGCGATGTCGTGCGGCGTGTGGGTGAGCGCCAGGGAGAGGGTGAGGGTGCGCAGCAGGGTCGTCTTGCCGGACTGCGGGCCGCCGATGACGGCGATGTGCCCGCCGGCCACGGTCAGGTCGAGCAGCCACGGCTCCTGCCACTGGCGGGCCGGGTCGTCGAGGATGCCGAGCGGGACCCGCAGGCCGCCCTGCGCACGGTCGAGACGCAGCCCGTGGGGTCCTGCCCGCAGGGGACCGGCCACCTGATCGAGGGTGGTGGCGTGGGCAGCGGAGGCAGCCAGATGCGGCGCACGGGAGGAGCCGCGGTGGCCAGCTGGTCGACCATGACGGACAGGACTGTGGGCCCCGTCTCGCGTGCCGCGACCACGGGTTCCTCGTCGGGGGCCGCCGGGTCCTCGGGTGTGCTGTACGCGGGATACGGCAGGACGGACGGCTCGTCGGCCGTGTCGTCGCGCAGATCCGGGCCACGGTAGGCGCCGGAGACGTAGCCGGCCTTGAAGCGCTCGTAGGTCGAGGTGTCGACCTTCAGATAGCCGAAGCCCGGCAGCGGCGGCAGATGGAAGGCGTCGGTGGTGTCGAGGACCGTACGGGACTCGTCGGTGGAGAAGGTGCGCAGACCCAGCCGGTACGACAGATAGGTGTCCAGGCCCTTGAGTCTGCCGCCCTCGATGCGCTGGCTGGACAGCAGCAGGTGGACGCCGATCGACCGGCCGATGCGGCCGATGGACAGGAACGGGTCGATGAAGTCCGGCTTTGCGGTGATGAGTTCGCCGAACTCGTCGATCCACCTGGCCGCCCAGGATCGCGGCCGGCGAGGTGCGGGAGGCGGCACGCCTTCAGCCAGGTCAGCGGGCTGCGCCCGTGTGCGTCTCGCCTCTTGGGAAGGGGACGGGCGCTGTCAGTCCCCACCCCTACGGTGGGCCGCATGAGTTCTTCGCTGAGCGTCTACCTGCTGGATGTCGCCGCCACCCGGGCACTCGTCGGTTCCCGTGACGAGCGGTCATCGGGTTCCGGTCATGAGAGCCCCGGACAGGTCATGAGAACCCTGGATGCAGGGAGTTGAACAAGTCCGCTTTTCAACGGACGATATGGCGCAATCGTGGCTGGCACGGAGGCCCCGGGGCTTCATAGCTTTGCCCCCGACCACGCTCATGCTGAACGCATACGAGCAAGGGGGAAACGAGTGAAACCGTCAGTGAGAAATCTGCTGAGAACCTCGGCCGTTCTCGGCGGTGCCGCACTCCTGGCCATCACCACCGCCACGTCGGCGTCGGCCGTCACCACCGTCAGCCACGGCTCGGACCGTGCCCAGGCCACGCAGTACTCGATGCGGGCCTTCGACGGTGAGCGCGACGGCAACGGGGTCTACGCCGACGCCTACCTGGCCAACGGTGCGCATGTCTCCCAGTGGGACGGCAACGGGGCCAAGGGCGACTGGGGTCCCTGGGCCACGTACAACTCCCCGATCAAGCAGTTCCGGGTCTGCGAGGACCATGTGGGCTGCTCCGGCTGGGTCTACTGGCCGAGATGAGCCGGGGAGCCGGGGAAAGGCACGGTAAGAACTCGGCACAGCGAGGACAGGGCAGCGGCGGCGCCGGAAGGGATTCCGGCGCCGCCGTTCGTCCTGCGATGCGCTCCCGGCCAGAGGCCCGGCCGTTCTACAGCAGCTGTGCCGAGGCGAAGCCGGCCAGCAGAACGGACGTGCCGCCGATCTCTGTGATGATCAGCGCCTCACGCACTCCGCGCAGGATGGGTTTCAGGTCGCGCATCTGGTTGTCGGTGCGGGCCTGGATTCCCAGCCGGACGTAGTTCGTGATCGTCACGGTGAACATGCCGATGACAGCGGCAGCGGCGACGATGTTCACGGCGGACGGCCAGCCCGACAGCTCGACGAGCGGTGCGATGATGGCCGCGATCGCGAACGAGTACATCAGTCCGGCCTGGTGCGCCACATCGACGTAGCGGTGTGCCCTGCCGTCCGGGGACGTGATCGACTGCTGCCACTTCCACACGCCGATCACCAGTGCTGCGACGAAGTACAGGCCTGCGGCGAAGAAGACCCAGGCTGTCTCCTGGCGGATCATTCGAGCCTCCGAAGGCGTGAAAGGGAGCCGCCTGCACTCGGGGCGGGCAGCTCCGTCCGGCGTGCTGCAGACCTCATCCCTTGAGCCAGTTCAGGAACTGGCTCCACCGTCCTCCGCCCTTGCGTGCCGGGCCGCTCTGCCCGGCGTCCGCGTCGGCAGGAGCAGGGGCAGAGGCGGAGGCGGAGGCGGAGGCATGTGCCGGGCCGGGCGCCGGTAGGGCGGTGAAGCGGGCCGGGAACGCGGTGAGACCGCGGGTGAAGGGCCCGGGCCGCCACGTCAGGCTCTCCTCGGGAACAGCGGGCGTGATGTCGGGGATCTTGTTGAGGAGGTTCTCGACTGCGGTCACCGTGATCTGCCGGGCCGGCTCCTTGGAGGGGCAGCTGTGCGGGCCGGCGCTCCACGACAGGTGGGAGCGGTTGCCCCTGCCGGACTGCCGTGCGGCGGCCAGCGAGGGGCTGCTGTTGGCGGCGGCGAAGCTGACCAGGACCAGGTCGCCCGCCTGGAGTTTGTGGCCGGCGAACTCCATGTCCATGGCGGGGTAGTGGGGCGCGAGGTTGGGCACCGGGGGGTTGTCCCACAGGGTGTCCTCCATCGCCTCGTCGACGAGTCCGCCCTGGTGGGCGTACTCGTCGTGGGTGAGGATGCGGTGCAGCGTGTTGCCGATCATGTTGCGCAGCGGATCGGTGCCGGCCCCCAGCAGCAGGGAGAGCTGGTAGACCATCTCCTCGTCGGTCAGGGCGGCCTCGTGCTGCATCAGCCATGAGGCGACATCGTCGCCGGGGCGGCGGCGCTTGAGCGCCACCAGCTCGCCCACGGCGCCGAACAGCACGTCGGCGGCCCGCTCGGCGTTGATGCCGTCGAACATCCCGGAGATGCCGAACAGCACCCGGTCGCCGATGTCGGCCGGGCAGCCGAACAGCTCGTTGAAGACGAACAGCGGGAGCTGCTTGGCGTAGTCGGCCATCAGGTCCGCGGAGCCTCGGGAGGCGAACTGGGAGATCAGGTAGTCGGAGACCTGAGTGGTGGAGCGGGCCAGCTGGGCGCCGTCCACGCGGGCCATGGTGTCGGTGATGGCCTGGCGCAGACGCAGGTGCTCGGCGCCGTCGCTGAACATGGCGTTGGGCCGGTACGCGAGCAGCGGCACGACGGGGCTGTCCGGGGGGATCAGCCCCTCGTTGAAGGCCCGCCAGTGGCGCGCGTCCTTGCGGAAGGAACGGCTGTCGTGGAGCAGGTTCAGCGCCGTGGCGTAGTCGGTGACGAGCGTGGCGTCGACGCCGGGCGCGAGTTCGACGGGGGCGGTGGGGCCGAAGTGCCGCAGGTAGGCGTAGTACGCCTGCGGGTTGGCCGCGAACTCCGGCCCGTACAGAGGTATCCGCCCGTGAGCGGGGCATCCGGGCGGGGGCACCGGAGCGGGGGTGTTGGCGTCCATGAGGGCTCTCTTGCTCCTGTAGGGCGCGGTCCTGGCAGCGGACCGGGGGTGAGTTTTCTGGACGACGGTGGTCCGTCGAGTCGCAGATTACGGCGTGCCGCCGCCGCGCAGGCGAGGGTGTGTCACTTCCTGAGCCAGTTGAGAAGGCGGACCACATCCCTGAACTGCAGTGCGGACGCCGCTCATTGGCGTGGTCGCCCTGGTTGGGCTGCGGGGCCGGCGGCGGTGCGACGTGCGGCTCCCGGGTGCGCGCGATGCCGGAGTTGGCAGCGGCAAAGCTGACCAACACCAGATCACCCGCGGCCAGCTTCCGGCCGGCCGGCATCCGGTCGCCGGACGGGTAATGCGGCGCGAGGTTCGCGATGGGCGGGTGTATGTGTTCCTCGGAGAACGGGTCCAACACGGTGCGGAACCGGAGCAAGCGTCCGTCGTCGGCCCTCTTCGGCGTCCCCGCGCCGGCGTGCACAGGGACGCGAGCGGCCGTCAGGCGGGCCTGACGGACCCGGCGGCGGCAACCCGGGGAGCCGCAAGCGGCCGGCCGTGCCGATGACAGGGCAGCGCCCTCGACGGGACCGCCGCATCGGACGAGACCGGCGCGGAGGAAGTCCTCCGCCCCGGTTTCCTCCGGCGGTCGGTCTCGTCGAGGGCGCCAGGGGTTTCGTACGGTCGCCCCGCGGAATGCGGGAATACTGGTCTTCCCGTGCGACGGGAGCGAGTTGATGCGAGCTAGTTCACGACGGTGATCCGGTCGGCCTTCGGCGGGTCGATCGGGTCCGTGGGCGAGGAGTTGGCCGTCAGGTACTGCTCGAGTGCCTTCAGATCGTCGTCGCCGACCAGGGGGTTGGTGCCCTTGGCCAGGGTCGGGAAGCCGTCGCCGCCGCCCGCGAGGAAGCTGTTCATCGCGACGCGGTAGGTGGCGGACTCGTCGATCGGCCGGCCGTTGAGCCTGATGGAGTCGGTGACGACGCGGTCGGCGCCCGACTTCGTCAGGTCGAGGGTGTAGGTGAAGCCGTCCGAGACCTGGAGGATCTTCGGCGCGGCCTCGTTGGCGCCGCTCACCTGCTCCTTGAGCACCTGGATGAGCTGGGCGCCGGTGAGGTCCTGGAGGTTGACGGTGTTGGCGAACGGCTGGACCGTGAACGCCTCGGCGAAGGTCACCACGCCGTCGCCCTCACCGGATTTGGCCGCGTAGGTCAGCGGGGCCCGGATGCCGCCGGGGTTCATCAGCGCCAGGTCGGCCTCGGCGTCCAGCGTCTTGGCGTACGTCAGCTGGGCGTCGGCGATCAGGTCGCCGAGCGGGGACTCGGTGCCGGTGTTGCCGATGTCGGCGGAGATGTGGCCGACGGGGCGGTTGCCGATCGGGGCGGCCAGGGTGTTCCACTTGTCGATCAGCTCGGTCATGTCCGCCGCCTTGGCGACGTCCCGGGTGACCACGTGGTTGGCGGACTTCACGGCCGTGCGCACGATGTCGCCGGTCGCGCGGTCGTAGGTCAGCGTGGTGTCGGTGTAGAGGCGGCCGAAGGACGCGGCCGAGGTCACCATGCGGGGCTTGCCCGCCGGGTCGGGGACGGTGCAGACGTAGGCCGCGTGGGTGTGGCCGGTGACCAGCGCGTCCACCTCGGAGGTGACGTTCTTGGCGATGTCGGTGATCGGGCCGGAGATGCCGTCGCCCGCCCCCGGGGAGTCGCAGTCGTAGTTGTACGACGTCGACGCCGGGAAGCCGCCCTCGTGGATGAGCGCCACGATGGACTTCACGCCCTTGCGGCGCAGCTCCTTGGCGTACTTGTTGATCGTCTCGACCTCGTCCTTGAAGGACAGGCCCTTGACGCCCTCCGCCGAGACGATGTTCGGGGTGCCCTCCAGGGTCACGCCGATGAAGCCGACCTTGACGCCCTGCTTCTTCCACACCCAGTAGGGCTTGAGGATGGGCTTCTTGGTCTTCTCGTCCAGGACGTTGGCGGCCAGGTACGGGAAGTCGGCGCCCTTGAACTTCTTGTCGCTGTAGCAGCCGTCCGTCGGGTGGCAGCCGCCCTTCTGCAGCCGGCTCAGCTCCTTGGCGCCCTCGTCGAACTCGTGGTTGCCGACGGAGGTGACGTCCAGGTCGAGCTTGTTGAGCGCCTCGATGGTGGGCTCGTCGTGGAAGAGGCCGCTGATGAGCGGGGAGGCGCCGACCATGTCGCCGCCGGCCGCGGTGATGGAGTAGCGGTGGCCCTTGCGGGCCTCGCGCAGATGGGTGGCGAGGTACTCGGCGCCGCCCGCGTCGATGGTCTTCGTGGTGCCGTCCGGCTGGAGTTCGGTGACCCGGCCGGAGGAGCCGGTCGGGGGCTCCAGGTTGCCGTGCAGGTCGTTGAAGGAGAGGAGCTGGATGTCCTGGTAGCGGCCGGGGTGGCCGTGCCTGCCCTGGTTCGCGTGCTGCTCGCCCGCGTTGGCCGACCCGGGCAGGGCCGCCGCGGCCAGCGCGCCGGCGGTGAGGACTCCGGCGGCGGTCGCGAGAAGACGGTTGGTACGGCGTCTGCGGCGCGGGTGCGCCGGGGATGTGGCTGGCATACGCCCCCCTGAGGGTCTGAGTGGGTCCGGGCGCAGCCTAGAGTCAACGCGCGTAGCGCGGCAGGGGTTTCGGGGTTACATCCCGGTTTATCTTTCGCCGGCCGCGGCCGGCGGATTTCCCGGCGGGCGATACCGTCCGTTTTGCACGGGCCTGGCTTTACCCTCGTACGCATGACCAGCGACGACATCGCACTGCCCGGCCACCCCCGCTCGCTCCAGTCCTACACCGCGCTCTCCCCGGAGCAGGTCGAGGCGGTGCTCTCCCTGCTCGCGGAGGCCGCCGCCCACGACGGACAGCAGGCGGTGTCCGAGCAGGGACGGCTGCAGCTGCGCGGCGGCGAGCGGGAGGGCGTCTCCCACCTGCTGCTGACCGTCGACGGCGAACTCGTCGGATACGCCCAGCTGGAGGACACCGACCCGGTGGAGCCGCCGGCCGCGGAACTCGTCGTGCACCCCGCGCACCGCGGGCACGGGCACGGGCGGGCGCTGGGGGCCGCGCTGCTCGCCGCATCCGGCAAGCGGCTGCGGGTGTGGGCGCACGGCGGCCACCCCGCCGCCCGCCACCTGGCCCAGGTCCTCGGTCTCACCCTCTTCCGCGAACTGCGTCAGATGCGGCGCCCGTTGGCCGGTCTCGACCTGCCGGATCCGGTGCTGCCGGAGGGCGTGACCATCCGCACCTTCGTGCCCGGCCAGGACGACGCGGCCTGGCTCGCGGTGAACGCGGCCGCGTTCGCCCACCACCCCGAGCAGGGCTCCCTCACCCAGCGCGACCTCGACGACCGCAAGGCCGAGCCCTGGTTCGACCCGGAGGGCTTCTTCCTCGCCGAACGGGAGGGCCGGATCGTCGGCTTCCACTGGACCAAGGTGCACGCACAGGAGCGGCTGGGCGAGGTGTACGTGCTCGGGGTGAGCCCGGAGGCCCAGGGCAGCGGCCTCGGCAAGGCGCTCACCACGATCGGGCTGCGCCATCTGGCGGGGCTGGGCCTGCCGACGGCGATGCTGTACGTGGACGCCGACAACAAGGCGGCGGTGTCGGTGTACGAGCGGCTGGGGTTCGTGACGCACGAGGTGGACCTGATGTATCGCACGGAGACATGAGTGCAGTGACCTGAGAGTGCAGTGACCTGAGAGTTCGGTGAGCTGAGAGTTGGACGCGGTCCGCTATGTAGTCGACAACGGCGTCAAGTGGGCCAACCTGCCCTGTGACTTCCCGCCGTACCGGCGGGTGCACGCGTTCGCCCGCCGCTGGCAGGTGATGGGCCTGCTCGCCGAGCTCCACGACCGGCTGCGCGACACCTTCCGTTCCCCTTCGGTGGGTCCTGGCCGTTCGGCTGGGGTCTTGGCGTGTCCGTTTCCGATCACCGTGGGATGGTCCCCCGTCATGGGGAGACACATCCGTGAGTGCCTGGAGGTCACCGGAGGGGCCGGAAAGCCGGAGTGGGTGGAGCCGGACGTGCTGACCGAGCACGGGGTCGCCCAGTGGACAGAGATGCCGCTGTGGCGGACGCGCGCGGGCGTGTGGGCGGTCGACTCCAGCCGGGCCGTGGCCGCGGGGCTGCACTGCCGGCCGATCGCCGAGACGATCCGCGACACCTGGGCGTGGCTGGCTGCCGACGGGCGCCCCGTGGACCACCCGAGGTGGGCGGAACACGGGATCGCCCCGGAGAAGGAAGCGAAGATCCTCGCCTCCCTGAGCTGACTGCTCAGGCTTCCAACTGGAGGAGCGCCGAGCGGGTGCTGAGCTGGTGCGCGCTCGCGGTGCGGGTGAAGTCCTCGACGCGGTCGCGCAGCCCGCGCGGCAGCGTCGAGGACCGTCGTCGAGCACATCCGCAGCGTTCTCGTCGCTACCGGTGTCCTGCCCCGGCGGGATGAGCGGATGGTCCGTCTCGAACGGCACGTGGCTCCGGTGAGCTGAGACCCAGGTGATGTGAGACCTGGGGTGACCTGAGACTTCGGTCAGCCCGCCGGCTGTCCCCGGCGCCGCGCGCCCAGGTGCCGCAGTACGCCCCGTCGCCGGACCGGTTCCCTCACGCACAGCCCCCATGCCGCGGCCGCCGAGCACAGCAGCAGCGCCCAGCGCGGTCGTGGAGGCCCGCACCACCGGCCGCCAGCTCAGCGCCCTGATCCGCCCCGCCGGCCCGCTGCCCGGCGACTGGCGCGCTTCCGCCCCCTCGCTGGAGGAGCTGCTGCTGTCCTGTCTGCGCAACCCCGAGACCCCCTCCTCGGCCGACACCACCACGGAGGCCGCCGCGTGACCGCCACCCTGACCACCCCGGCGGTGGTCTCCGAGAGTCACCGCACCCCGCGCCAGCTGCGCTGGCTGCTGCGGCTGCACCGCCCGGCCGCGCTCGCCTGGACGTGTTCGTGCTGCTCACCGCCCTGCTGATCCTCGCGGCCCCGCGCCTCCTGCGCCGCCGCACCGCCTGAGCACCGCTGCCGCGCGCCGCCCGGCCGAGCGGCCCGTACGCCCCCGTCCCTGACGTGCGGGCGTACGGGCCACCCCCCCCCGTGAAGGGCGTACGGGCCACCGCCGTGCAGGGCGTACGGGCCACCGCCGTGAAGGGCGTACGTCATGTCGCCGTAACCGCCGATTCAGACGGGCTTGCGACGCTCGGCCAATGCATCGCGCCGCGCCAGAGCCTTCGCCGCCCCGCAGGGGCGCCGGGCGGAACGGGGACGCCTCAGGGGCACCACCGCTCCCGCCGGCGCTTTCCGACGCGCCCGTGACGCGGTCGGCGCGGAAGAATGGGTATATGAGCCAGCCGAATGCCCAGGCACAGGTACAGCACGCCCAGCCCTCCGTGGGCTCCATAGCCGCGCACCGCCCGCACACCGTCGCGGCCGTGGTCTCCGATCTCGAACCCGACATCGACGCGGACCTGGACGGCTACGAGGAGGCACCGCACGACGGCGCCGCCCCGCTGCCGCAGGGACGTTTCCTGGACCGTGAGCGCAGCTGGCTGGCGTTCAACGAGCGCGTCCTGGAGCTCGCCGAGGACCCGGCCACGCCCCTGCTGGAGCGCGCCAACTTCCTGGCGATCTTCGCCAGCAACCTGGACGAGTTCTTCATGGTCCGGGTGGCCGGTCTCAAGCGGCGCATCGCCACCGGCGTCGCCACCCGCTCCGCCTCCGGCCTGCAGCCGCGCGAGGTGCTGGAGATGATCTGGGCCCGCTCCCGCGAGCTGATGGCCCGGCACGCCGCCTGCTACCACGAGGACATCGCCCCGGCCCTGGCCGAGGAGGGCATCCACCTGGTCCGCTGGAGCGAGCTGACGGAGAAGGAGCAGGCCCGCCTGTTCACGCTCTTCCGGCACCAGATCTTCCCGGTGCTCACGCCCCTCGCGGTCGACCCGGCGCACCCCTTCCCGTACATCTCGGGCCTGTCGCTGAACCTGGCCGTGGTCGTGCGCAACCCGGTCACCGGCCACAAGCACTTCGCCCGGGTGAAGGTGCCGCCGCTGCTGTCCCGCTTCCTGGAGAGCTCCCCCGGCCGCTACGTGCCCATCGAGGACGTGATCGCGGCCCACCTGGAGGAGCTGTTCCCGGGCATGGAGGTGCTGGAGCACCACGCCTTCCGGCTCACCCGCAACGAGGACCTCGAGGTGGAGGAGGACGACGCCGAGAACCTCCTGCAGGCGCTGGAGAAGGAGCTCATGCGGCGCCGCTTCGGCCCGCCCGTCCGGCTGGAGGTCGAGGAGTCCATCGACCGCGAGGTGCTGGACCTGCTGGTGCGCGAGCTGAAGATCAGCGAGGCCGAGGTGTACCCGCTGCCGGGTCCGCTCGACCTCACCGGCCTGTTCCGCATCCACAGCCTGGACCGGCCCGAGCTGAAGTACCCGAAGTTCGTCGCCGGCACCCACCGGGACCTGGCGGAGGTGGAGTCCGCCTCGGCGCCCGACATCTTCGCCGCCCTGCGCAACCGGGACGTGCTGCTGCACCACCCCTACGACTCCTTCTCGACCTCCGTACAGGCCTTCCTGGAGCAGGCGGCGGCCGACCCGGACGTGCTGGCCATCAAGCAGACCCTGTACCGCACCTCGGGCGACTCCCCGATAGTGGACGCCCTCATCGACGCCGCCGAGTCCGGCAAGCAGGTCCTGGTCCTGGTCGAGATCAAGGCCCGCTTCGACGAGCACGCCAACATCAAGTGGGCGCGGAAGCTGGAGGAGGCCGGCTGCCATGTGGTGTACGGCCTGGTCGGTCTGAAGACCCACTGCAAGCTGTCCCTGGTGGTCCGTCAGGAGGGCGACACCCTGCGGCGCTACAGCCACGTCGGCACCGGCAACTACCACCCGAAGACCGCCCGCCTGTACGAGGACCTCGGTCTGCTCACGGCCGACCAGCAGGTCGGCGCCGACCTCTCCGACCTGTTCAACCGCCTCTCCGGCTACTCCCGCCGGGAGACCTACCGGCGGCTGCTGGTGGCGCCCAAGTCGCTGCGCGACGGCCTGATCTCCCGCATCGAGAAGGAGGCCCAGCACCACCGGGCCGGACGCCCCGCCTACGTACGGATCAAGGTCAACTCGATCGTGGACGAGGCGGTCATCGACGCCTGCTACCGGGCGTCGCAGGCGGGCGTGCCGGTCGACATCTGGGTGCGCGGCATCTGCGCGCTGCGGCCGGGTGTCGAGGGACTGTCGGAGAACATCCGGGTGCGGTCCATCCTCGGCCGCTTCCTGGAGCACTCGCGGGTGTTCGCCTTCGGCAACGGGGGCGAGCCCGAGGTGTGGATCGGCAGCGCCGACATGATGCACCGCAACCTCGACCGGCGTATCGAGGCACTGGTCCGCGTCACCGACCCGGCCCACCGGGCGGCCCTCAACCGCCTGCTGGAGACCGGCATGTCCGACACCACCGCGTCCTGGCATCTCGGCCCGGACGGCAACTGGACCCGGCACGCCACGGACGCGGACGGCCAGCCCCTGCGCAACATCCAGGAGATGCTCATCGAGGCCCGGAGGCGCCGGCGTGGCTCAGCAGCACCCTGACCCGACCGCCCCCTGGGACCGCCCGGTCCCCGCGGACGCCCTGACCGGCTACCTGCGGGCCCGGGCCACCGAGTTCCTCCGCGCGCTGCGCCGGCACCGGGAGACCGGCGCGGGCGCGGCCGGCCCGGGCGGTTCCCTCGAGGCGGCCAGGGCGCTGCGCCGCGCGGCCCGCCGCATCAGCGGCACCCTGCACACCTTCCAGCCCCTGCTGGCCCCGGAGTGGTCCGAGTCCCTGCGCCCCGAGCTGGCCTGGATCTCCAGCACCCTGGCCCACGAGGACGCCTGCGCGGCCCGCCTGGACCGCCTGCTGCACGCGCTGCAGCGCCTGTCCGGCGCACCGGTGGCGCCGTCCCAGGGGGCCGGCGCGGTGAGCGGACGGACGGCACCGGTCCGGACTGGGCCCGGCCCCTCGGGGATGCCGGGCTCCGGTGGCGTACGGGCCGCCATCCCGGGCGAACGCACCACAGCGACCGGCGCCGCAGCGATCAGCACCGGCACGGTCGGCACCCTCCCCCACGCCTCCCCGGGCACCCGCACCGCCGCCGCCCCCGCCGACCACCTCACCGTGGGTGCCGCCAAGGCCGGCGCCCTGCTGGACCGGCAGCTCACCCTCGCCCGCACCCGGGCACACTCCACCGCGCTGCAGGCCCTCGACTCGTCCCGCTTCCACGCGCTCGCCGACAAGGTGGCCGTCCTGGCCAGCGAGGTGCCGCTGGCCCCGGCCGCGGGCGACGCCGATCTGCGGCCGCTGGCAGGGGCGGCCGAGGAGCGGCTCACCGACGCCGTGGCCGCGCTGCCGCTGGTCACCGCCGGCAGCCCGTACAACGCGGAGGCGCTGATCCACGGGCTGTCCCCGGACCCGGCACCGCATCCGCAGGACACCCCCTGGCACCAGGCCCGCCTGCTGCTGCGGCTGCACCGCTACGCCCGCGAAGTGCTGCTCGCCGCCCACCCCGGCGGCGAACCGCCCGCCGAGGCCCGGCTGCGCGCCGCGAGCGAGGCCCTGGACCGGCACCGGGACGCCGCCGAGGCGGCCGCGGCGGCGGCGCAGGCGGCCCGCACCCCGCGCATCGCCCCGGCGACGGCGTACGCGCTCGGCGTGCTGCACGCCGACCAGCGGCATGAGGTGGAGGCGGCACGGTACGCGTTCCAGCGCTGCTGGCAGCAGGAGCGGGAACGGAAGGAAGCGATCGGCACCGCGTAACGCGGGAAGCCGAAGAACGTACTCGCTGTACTCGCCGTACGCGCCACCCGCACCCGCACCCGCACTCGTACTCGCACTCGTACTCGCACTCGTACTCGCACCAAGGAGGCACACGCATCGTGGGCACCCCCGGCACCTCCCCCCGCCCTGGCTCCCTGGTCGTCCGTGCCGCCGGGTGCGTCCTGTGGCGCCACCATCCGGTGACCGGCGTCCTCGAGCTCTGCCTGGTCCACCGCCCCCGGTACGACGACTGGTCCTGGCCCAAGGGCAAGCTGAAGCGCGGCGAGGACCCGCTGGCGGGCGCGTTGCGCGAGGTCGCCGAGGAGACCGGCTACACCGCCGTGCCCACCGCCGAGCTGCCCACCGTCCGCTATCTGGCGAAGGGCCGCCCCAAGGAGGTGCGCTACTGGGCGGCCGAGGCGGCCGCCGGTTCCTTCTCCCCCAACGCCGAGGTCGACCGCATCCTCTGGCTGCCCCCGTACGTGGCCCACGCCCACCTCACCGCGCCGCGGGACGCGGATCTGATCCCGGCCCTGCTGGCGACCCTGCGGGAGAGAAGTGACGCCCTCGCCCTGCTGGTGTGAGCGTTCCGCGACCTCACCGCCCCGTCCACAGGGGTTCACCCCTCGTTCATTCACGCCCTTCGGCGCCGTCACCTGTTCTGCCTAATTTCGGCCGTACGCGATGCGGATCGCCCGAAGAAGGAAGCATCCGCATCACTGACACCTCGCACGCCGCCGAATGCAGGACGGCGGCTCCTGGAAGGAACTCAAGTGAAGCTTCAGCGCAAGAACCGGCGGGCCCTCGCTCTCGGTGCTCTCGCCGTCTCCGGCGCCCTGGCCCTCACGGCGTGCGGCTCCGACGACACCGGCAACGCGAACGGCGGTGACGCCTCCGCCACCGCCGCGGCCGGCAGCATCAAGTGCGACGACGCCCAGGGCCGGCTGCAGGCATCCGGCTCCTCCGCGCAGAAGAACGCCATCGACGCCTGGGTGAAGCAGTACACCGCCGTCTGCAAGAACGTGCAGATCAACTACCGCCCGGACGGCTCCGGTGCGGGTATCACCGCGTTCACCCAGGGCCAGACCGCCTTCGCGGGTTCCGACTCGGCGCTGAAGCCCGACGAGGTGGAGGCGTCGAAGAAGGTGTGCTCCGGCG
The DNA here is from genome assembly GCF_039524635.1 of Streptomyces thermocarboxydovorans. NCBI lineage: Bacteria > Bacillati > Actinomycetota > Actinomycetes > Kitasatosporales > Streptomycetaceae > Streptomyces > Streptomyces thermocarboxydovorans. The sequence goes on from NZ_BAAAGU010000043.1 coordinate 50,987, forward strand.
GCCAGGGCATCGACCTGCCCATGGTCGGCGGCCCGATCGCCGTCGGCTTCAACGTCCCGGGTGTGGACTCCCTCGTCCTGGACGCGCCGACGCTCGCCCGGATCTTCGACAGCAAGATCACCAACTGGAACGACGAGGCGATCAAGAAGCTCAACCCGGGCGCGGACCTTCCCGACCTGAAGATCCAGGCCTTCCACCGCTCCGACGAGTCCGGCACCACGGACAACTTCACCAAGTACCTCAAGGCCGCCGCGCCCGAGGACTGGAAGTACGAGCCCGGCAAGGCCTGGGGGGCCAAGGGCGGCCAGTCCGCGCAGGGCTCCTCCGGTGTCGCCCAGCAGGTCAAGCAGACCAGCGGCGCCATCTCCTACTTCGAGCTCTCCTACGCCAAGGACGGCATCAAGACCGTCGACCTGAAGACCGAGGCCGCCGAGCCGGTCAAGGCCAGCGTGGAGAACGCCACCGCGGCCATCGGCGCCGCCAAGGTCACCGGCACCGGCAAGGACCTCGCGCTGCAGCTGGACTACACCCCGTCCGCCGAGGGTGCCTACCCGATCGTCCTGGTGACGTACGAGATCGTCTGCGACAAGGGCAACAAGGCGGAGACCCTGCCGGCCACCAAGTCCTTCCTGAACTACATCGCCTCCGAGGAGGGGCAGAGCCTGCTCGCCGGGGCCGGCTACGCCCCGATGCCCGAGGAGATCATCACCAAGGTCCGCGAGACCGTCTCGGGCCTGAGCTGATCCGAGCGTGCGGCCCGGCGCCGGTGACGGGGCCGGTCCGCACCGTCCGGTGCACCGCCCCGAGGAGCCCCCGGACGCCGGGCGGCTCCGACCGAGCCGCCCGCCCCGGCGGCTCCGCAGACCGGAGACCCCGATGGACATGACGACTCAGCAGACACCTCCTCCACCCCTTCCACCACCCGCACCACCGGAGCGCCGGCCCGCCGCGCGTGGCGCCACCCGCCCCGGCGACCGGATATTCCTCGGGCTCTCCCGCGGCTCCGGCATCCTCGTCCTGGTGATCATGGCCGCCATCGCGGCCTTCCTCACCTACCGGGCGGTCCTCGCGATCAGCAAGGACGAGGCCAACTTCTTCACCGCCTTCGAGTGGAACCCCAGCGGCGTCCCGCCGCAGTTCGGCATCGCGGTGCTGGCCTTCGGCACCGTCGTGTCCTCGGTCATCGCCATGATCATCGCGGTGCCGGTGGCCGTCGGCATCGCCCTGTTCATCACCCACTACGCCCCCCGCCGCCTGGCCGGGCCCATCGCGTACGTGATCGACCTGCTGGCCGCCGTGCCGTCCATCATCTACGGCCTGTGGGGCGCCCTGGTCCTGGTGCCGAACCTGGACGGCCTCTACGGCTGGCTCGACGCATACCTGGGCTGGACCGGGATCCTCGAGTGGAACCAGGGCGCCCCGCGCTCGCTGTTCACCGTCGGGATCCTGCTGGCCATCATGATCCTGCCGATCATCACCAGCGTGAGCCGCGAGGTGTTCGGGCAGGTCCCGCGGATGCACCAGGAGGCGGCCCTGGCCCTCGGCGCCACCCGCTGGGAGGTGATCCGCATGGCGGTGCTGCCGTTCGGCCGCTCCGGCGTGATCTCCGCCTCCATGCTCGGCCTCGGCCGGGCGCTCGGCGAGACCATGGCCGTCGCCATGGTGCTCTCCCCGAGCTTCGACATCGACGCCAGCCTGCTCGACCCCGGCGGCGGCACCTTCGCCCAGAACATCGCCGGCAAGTTCAACGAGGCGACCGAGATGGGCCGGGACGCGCTGATCGCCTCCGGTCTGGTCCTGTTCGTCATCACCCTGCTGGTCAACGGCGCGGCCCGGCTGATCATCGCCCGCCGCAAGGAGTACTCGGGGGCCGCCGCATGAGCCACGCACTGCACGAAAAGCCCGCCGCCGGCAGCCTGCGCGGGGCGCGCCTGCCCCGGTGGTTCCCGTGGGCGGCGGCCGCCGGTTCCGTCGCCGCCGGCCTCGGCATCAGCACCGCCGCCGGCCTGCACAGCGACATCCAGTGGGCGCTGATCGCCGCCGCGCTGTTCGTCCTCGGCTCCTACGCCCTCGCCGCCAAGGTGGAGGGCCCCCGGCAGGCCCGGGACCGCACCGCGACCAGCCTGGTCTGGGTGGCCTTCCTGCTGGCCGTCGTCCCGCTCGCCTCCCTGACCTGGGAGACGGTCGAGCAGGGCGTGAAGGTCCTGGACGGCTACTTCCTCAGCCACTCGATGGGCGTCGTCGCCGACAGCGAACCGGGCGGCGGCATCTACCACGCGATCCTCGGCACCCTGGAGCAGGTCGGCCTCGCCACCCTGATGTCCGTGCCGGTCGGTGTCCTCACCGCCGTCTACCTGGTCGAGTACGGCCGGGGCAGGCTGGCCAGGGCCGTCACCTTCTTCGTCGACGTGATGACGGGCATCCCGTCCATCGTGGCGGGCCTGTTCATCCTCAGCCTGTGGATCCTGATCCTCGGCATGGGCTACTCCGGCTTCGCCGGCTCGATGGCCCTGTCGATCCTGATGATCCCGGTGGTGGTGCGCTCCACCGAGGAGATGCTCAAGCTCGTCCCGAACGAGCTGCGCGAGGCCTCGCTCGCCCTGGGCGTACCGAAGTGGCGCACCATCCTGAAGGTGGTCCTGCCGACGTCCATCGGCGGCATCACCACCGGCGTGATGCTCGCCATCGCCCGCATCACCGGTGAGACGGCCCCCGTGCTGCTGCTGGTCTGGGGAACGAACTTCATCAACGCCAACCCGTTCCAGGACCCGCAGGCGTCGCTGCCGATGTACATCTACCTGCAGTACACCAACGGCTCGGACGCGGCCTACGACCGGGCCTGGGCGGCGGCTCTGACGCTCATCGCCTTCATCATGATCCTCAACCTGGTGGCCCGCGGCATCGCCCGCTGGAAGGCCCCGAAGACGGGTCGCTGACCCGGACACCACGACCGACCAGACCCGTCAGCGGCACCGGCAGCGACCCGCGACCCGAAAGAAGCAGTGATTGCCATGGCCAAGCGCATCGACGTCAGCGGCCTGAACGCCTACTACAACTCCTTCCTGGCCATCGAGGACATCTCGATGACCATCGAGCCCCGCTCGGTGACGGCCTTCATCGGCCCCTCCGGCTGCGGCAAGTCCACGTTCCTGCGCACCCTCAACCGGATGCACGAGGTCACCCCCGGCGGCCGGGTCGAGGGCAAGGTCATGCTGGACTCCGAGGACCTCTACGGCAGCGGCATCGACCCGGTGGCCGTGCGCCGCGAGGTCGGCATGGTCTTCCAGCGCCCGAACCCGTTCCCCACCATGTCGGTCTACGACAACGTGGCGGCCGGCCTGCGCCTGAACGGCAAGTACAAGAAGCCGGAGCTGGACGACATCGTCGAGAAGTCCCTCAGGGGCGCCAACCTCTGGAACGAGGTCAAGGACCGGCTGCACAAGCCCGGCACGGGCCTGTCCGGCGGTCAGCAGCAGCGGCTGTGCATCGCGCGGGCGATCGCCGTGGAGCCGAACGTGCTGCTCATGGACGAGCCCTGCTCGGCCCTGGACCCGATCTCCACCCTCGCCATCGAGGACCTGATCGGGGAGCTGAAGGAGCGCTTCACCATCGTGATCGTCACCCACAACATGCAGCAGGCGGCCCGGGTCTCCGACCGCACCGCCTTCTTCAACCTGGCGGCGGTCGGCAAGCCCGGCAAGCTCATCGAGATCGACGACACCGAGCGGATCTTCTCCAACCCGTCTGAGCAGGCCACCGAGGACTACATCTCCGGCCGCTTCGGCTGAGCGGTCCCCCTAGGGCCTGCCCCTGGCCCCTCGCGGTGCTGCATGGCGGTGCCACCGCGAGGCCGCAGAAAGAGCCCGCCCCCGGGACCCGGGGGCGGGCTCATGCGTTTTGCGTGCGGCCGGAGGCGTCCTACAGGACCGCCAGCTTCACTATCCAGAAGGAGGCGGCGGCGACCACCGCGGCGGCCGGCATGGTGATGAACCAGCCGAGGATGATGTTCTTGGCCACGCCCCACCGCACGGCGTTGATCCGCTTGGTGGCGCCCACACCCATGATCGCCGAGGTGATCACGTGGGTGGTGGAGATCGGGGCGTGGAAGACGAACGCCGAACCGAACATGATCGTCGCGCCGGTGCTCTCCGCCGCGAAGCCCTGCGGCGGGTCCAGCTCGATGATCTTGCGGCCCAGGGTCCGCATGATCCGCCAGCCGCCGGCGTAGGTGCCCGCGGACAGCATCACCGCACAGGCGATCTTCACCCAGACCGGGATCGGGTCGCCGTAGTCCTCGACATCCGCGATGACCAGCGCCATCACCACGATGCCCATGGTCTTCTGCGCGTCCTGCAGACCATGGCCGAGCGCCATGCCCGCCGCGGACACCGTCTGCGCGATCCGGAAGTCCCGCTTGGCCTTGTGCGGGTTGGACCGCCGGAAGATCCACATGATCGCCGCCATCACCAGATAACCGGCGACCAGACCGACCACGGGCGAGACGAACATCGGGATGACGATCTTCTCCAGCACACCGTCCCAGTACACGGCGGTGCCGCCGGCCAGGGCCGCGCCCACCATGCCGCCGAACAGCGCGTGCGAGGAGGAGGACGGCAGCCCGAAGTACCAGGTGATCAGGTTCCAGACGATCGCACCGACCAGCGCGGCGAACAGGATCCCCATGCCCGTCGAGCCCTCGGGCGTCTCGATCAGCCCCTCGCTGACCGTCTTGGCGACCCCCGAGCCGAGGAACGCACCGGCGAGGTTCATCACGGCCGCCATGGCGAGCGCCACCCGCGGGGTGAGGGCACGCGTCGACACGGACGTCGCGATCGCGTTCGCCGAGTCGTGGAAGCCGTTGGTGTACGTGAAGAAGAGCGCGACCCCGATGGTCACGACCAGAGCGAAGGTGTCCATTGAGGGGTCAGGACTCCTTGACGGCGATGGTCTCCACCGTGTTCGCCACATGCTCGAAGGCGTCGGCCGCCTCTTCGAGTACGTCCACGATCTGCTTCAGCTTGAGGACCTCGATGGCGTCGTACTTGCCATTGAAGAGGTGGGCGAGCAGCTTGCGGTGGATCTGGTCGGCCTGGTTCTCCAGGCGGTTGACCTCGATCCAGTACTCGGTGAGGTTGTCCATGGTCCGCAGATGCGGCATGGCCTCGGCGGTCAGCTCGGCGGCCCGCGCCAGCACCTCGATCTGCTGCTCGACGCCCTTGGGCAGTTCCTCGATGTTGTAGAGGACGACCAGGTCGACGGCCTCCTCCATGAAGTCCATGATGTCGTCGAGGGACGATGCGAGGGAGTAGATGTCCTCGCGGTCGAACGGCGTGATGAACGAGGAGTTCAGCTGGTGGAAGATCGCGTGCGTGGCATCGTCGCCCGCGTGTTCCGCGGCCCGCATACGCTCTGCGATCTCGGCCCGGGCGGAGGAGTCCGCCCCGAGCAGTTCCATCAGGAGCTTGGAGCCCGTGACGATGTTGTCCGCGGAAGCGGCGAACATGTCGTAGAAGCTCGTCTCCCTGGGGGTCAGACGAAAGCGCACGTGGGGTCCTCAGGGTGCATCGGTTTCGGTCAGGCTGATGCTAGGCGCATCATCCGGCCGCGACTAACGGGCCGCCCCCCAGTGTCGCCCATCAGTCACGGTGATGAGCAGGGGGGCGGTCGGGCAAGGGGCCCATACCCGGCAAGGTTCGGTACCATATACCCACCAGGGGTATATATCGCCCAGAGCAGCAGCCACAGCAGCAGGAGGACGCCATGACGACCACCGAGGCCGGCGCCGGTTCGCCCTCCGCCCCGGACGTGACCGAGGAGCCGACGGACATCGTCACCGACCACGACCGCGGCGTCCACGGCTACCACAAGCAGAAGCAGGAGCACCTCAAGCGGCTGCGCCGCATCGAGGGCCAGATCCGCGGCCTGCAGCGGATGGTCGACGAGGACGTCTACTGCATCGACATACTCACGCAGGTGTCCGCCTCCACCAAGGCGCTGCAGTCCTTCGCGCTGCAACTGCTGGAGGAGCACCTGCGGCACTGCGTCGCCGACGCGGCCCTCAAGGGCGGCGACGAGATCGACGCGAAGGTGAAGGAGGCCACACAGGCCATCGCCCGCATGATGCGTACCTGACCGGGCTGACGCCGTACCCGGCCGGGGCGCTCAGCGCCCGCCGCGCAGGGACTTCCGGTCCTTGCCCGCGCGTTCCTCGGCGACCCGCAGCACCTTGTCGATGCTCTCCAGGCTGAGCCGGTCCTCGGCGGCGGAGGCGGCGATCATCAGCTCTCCGGTCAGCTCGATCTCGGCGAGGGCAACGTGGTCCTGAACCGTCCCACCCCCGAGCGGAGCCACGCGCGTCACCTCATCTCTGCCGTCATCGGCTTCCTAGAGTAGGGAGCGCGATACGGGGCGCGCATGGCACGTAAGGGCTAGTTCACGCCGGTCACTCCTCGGCGATCCGGCCCGCGTAGATGTCCTGCGCCTCGGGAAGCCGTACGTCCGCGGGGGCCCCGAAGTCGTAAAGCAGTGTGGTGGATGCCACAGCGACCGGGGTCTCCTGCTGCCCGTTCACAAAGCTGAACCGGTGCCGGATCTTGCGGATCCGCCCCTGATCGTCCAGATACACGTCGAACGGCACCTCGGCGGTGGCGAACCCTTTCGCTGCCGCCCGCAGCGGCCCCCGGTCGGCCTCGCCGGCCTTGCGCGCCGCCACGGCGAGATCCGCGGTCCCCCGGTAGTGCCGCACCGCCGTCCCGGCCACCTCGGTCCGCTTCACGAAGGTCGCCGTCCGCGTCCCGCGCAGCACCTCGGCCGCGGCGAGCGGATCGGTCACCCCGCCGGTGACGAGATTGCCGTCGGACAGCGTCGCGGTGTCCACCCGCACCCACTTGTCGGGAGGCACACCCGCCCCCCGGTTCTTCATGTACAAGGCACCAGGCGCAAGCAGCTCAGTAATGGGTTGCCGGGCGCTGGCCCCCGCCGGATCCTCCGGCAGCACGACCTTCAGCCGCCCGAGCCGATGGGCGAAGTCATAGACACCCTCGCCCCGGATCGTCACCCGGGTCCCCCCGGTCGCCATCTCCATCGACGTACGCGCCTTGGAGCTCCCCGCCTCGACCAGCGCGTCGGCGGCCTTCTCCACCACCTCGACCGCGTCCTCGGCGGGCGGCCCCCCGGTCGCGGCCCCGCTCGGCGCGCACCCGGAGCCCGTGCCCCAGAGGCACCCGACCACCCCGGCCGCAACGACCCCCACACCGGCCCGCCTGCCCAGCAGCTGCCGCCGCGATCCAGCCATCGCCTCGCCTACCCCCGCTACGTCCGACACGGGCCGCCTGTCGTTCCGGTTAACGACGAGTAGGACACCCCGTCACGCGCGGCCCGCCGGGGCTATGCCGCCCCCTGCCGACCTCGGACGCCGCCCCACCCCCGTCCCCTGCGTCTACGCCCGACGAGCCCCCACCCCACGCCCCCGAAGAACCACACCGCCGAGTGACCCAAGGGGGCCCATAGCTACCCAGCTGCGGGCAGTCGCTGCGTGGCTGCGGACAGTCGGCCGCGTAGCTTCGGACAGTCGTGCCGCTCGATGGGCCCCCGCCCGCGCCCCACCCCGCTGCGGGCAGTCGTGCCGCAGGGGCGGCACGGGTGGGCGATGGGGGTCCCCCGCGCATGGGGTCCCCCCGCGAGCGCAGCCGAGCGTGGGGGAGAAGCCGAGCGTGGGGGAGGAGCCCCGTTCGCGCCGGGTTGCGCAACTCCCCCCGCCCAGCCCCGACCCACCCGCACCATGGAACCCCCGCACCCCCAACTCCGTCTCGCCCCAGGAGACACCGGGAGGCGTTACATGGAACGGCGGACCTTCATCGCAGCCGGCACGGCAACCCTGCTGACCGCCTGCACGGGCAAGGGCAAGGGCAACGGCAGCACAAGCACAGCCAGCTCAACCGCCACCGCGCAGACGCCTACCCGAAACCAAACCCCCACCACCCCCAGAACCACCCCCCGCCCCGCCGACTGGACCGCCCTCGCCCGAGACCTCGACGGCCCCCTCATCCGCCCCGGCGACGCCACCTGGCCAACAGCCCACAGCCTCTACAACACCCGCTTCGACCCCCTCAAACCCTCCGCCGTCGCCTACGTCCACCACCCCGACGACATCCGCACCGCCCTCACCTTCGCCCGCCGCCACACCACCCCCCTCACCATCCGCAACGGCGGCCACTCCTACACCGGCGCCTCCTCCGCCGACAACGCCCTGATCATCGACGTCTCCGAACTCAGCACCATCCGCACCACCCCCACCACCGCCACCATCGGCGCCGGCGCCAAGCTGATCGACGTCTACCGCACCCTCGCCGCCAAGGGCACCACCATCCCCGCCGGCTCCTGCCCCACCGTCGGCATCTCCGGCCTCACCCTCGGCGGCGGCCACGGCGTGACCTCCCGCGCCTACGGCCTGACCTGCGACAACCTCACCGCCGCCACCCTCGTCACCGCCGACGGCAAGCAGCTCACCGCCACCCCCACCGACCACCAGGACCTCTTCTGGGCCCTCCGCGGCGCCGGCACCGGCACCTTCGGCGTCGTCACCGAGCTGCACTTCAAGACCCACCCGGCCCCCGAGAGCGTCACCGCCCACCTCACCTGGCCCTGGCAGCAGGCCCCCGCCGTCCTCGACGCCTGGCAGCACTGGGCCCCCGCCCAGCCCGACGAGATCTGGTCCTCGCTCCACCTCGGCGCCGCCCCCGGCCGCACCCCCACCCTCTCCCTCACGGCCTTCTCCCTCGGCAGCTACACCGACCTGCAGAACGCCGTGGACCGCCTCGCCGGCCGCATCGGCGCCCCCGCCACCACCGCTTCGCTGCGCCGCCGCCCCTACCTGGACGCCATGGAGCTGTACGCCGGCTGCTCCTCCCACTCCGAGGACGCCCAGTGCCACCTCCCCGGCACCACCGCCGGCCGCCACCCGAGGGGCGCGCTGCGCCGCGAGACCTACGCCGCCCGTTCCGACTTCTTCGACCGCGCACTCGGCCAGGACGCCATCCGCACCCTGCTCGCTCAGCTCCCCGCCGTCCGGGGCGGCTCCGCCGCGATCCAGCTCACCGCCCTCGGCGGCGCCGTCAACCGGGTCTCCCCCACGGCCACGGCGTTCGTGCACCGCCGCTCCCGCCTGCTGGCGCAGTACCTCGCCTCCTGGAGCGAGAACGCACCCGGCACCGCCGCCCAGTCATGGCTGGCCTCGGCCCACAAGGCGATGCGCCCCTACGCCTCCGGCGCCGCCTACCAGAACTACGCGGACGCATCCCTCACGAACTGGCGCCAGGCGTACTACGGCAGCGCCGTCCCCCGCCTGACACAAGTGAAGAGGCGGTACGACCCGCACCGCCTCTTCACTCACTCCCAGGCCCTGTAGATCCAGCCCTGTGGATCCAGGGCGCCGGGCTCACACAGCCGGGCTCACGCGGCCAGATCCCGCTCCCCGGCGGCCGCCGCCCCCGGCATCTCGCTCCGGGCCCCCGGCCCCGTACCGTCCCGCCGCGCGGACTCCCGCGCGTCCTTCGCCGCGATCAGCCACCCCAGCCGGGGCGACCGCTCGATCGCCCGCATGACCGGCGTCAGCAGCGCCATGGCCACGGGCGAGAGCAGCAGCGCCACGGCCGTGCCGAGCGCGAGCCCGCCCACCACGTCGGTCGGGTAGTGCACGCCCATGTAGACCCGGCAGAAGCCCTCGAGCAGCGCGATCCCGATGCCGACGATCCCGAACTTGCGGTTGGCGAGGAACAGCCCCACCGCCAGCGCCATGGTGATCGTCGCGTGGTCGCTGACGAACGAGTAGTCGGTCTTGCCGGTGACCAGGACCTCGAGCCCCTGGTGGTCGTTGAACGGCCGGGGCCGCTCGACGAACCCTCGTATGGGCACGTTCACGAGCACCGCGACCGCCGCGGCGAGCGGCGCCCAGACCAGCGCGGCCACCGACGGTGCCGCGTCCTCACCGCCCCGCCGACGCACGCCCCACCAGCACCACATCACCAGCAGCACCATGGCGAGGAGCAGCCCGTACTCCCCGACGTACTCCATGATCCGGTCGAACCACGGCGGCGCGTCCTTGGCGAGGCCGTTGATGTCGTAGAGCAGGTCGACGTCGGGGTTCGACCCGGATTCGGCGAGTCCAGCCATGGTGCTGCGGCCCCTTCGTCCTCTCTTCCGGCGCACCGTGCGTGCGCCGTCACTGCCACCCCGTGGTGTGTAGAACCTCGCGTCAGATCTCTCGTCTGCCCGGGCTACGCCAACAGGAACGCACGGCCCCTGCGGATACGTTCCACACTCCACTGAATGATCACGCAGACGTTATCGAAGAGAGACTCATCACCGCAGCTCAGGGGGCTGCCTCACGCTCCGCTCACACCGTCGTGGGGAGTGCTTTCGCGCCATCTTCGGTCACCCGGGTGGCGCCGAAGTAGTCGGGGGTGTCGATCGGATCGAACCGGATCACCGCCCCCGGACGCGGCGCGTCGATCATGTATCCGCCCCCGACATAGATGCCTACGTGCCGGATGGCCCGGGAGTCGGCTGGATCGTCCGAGAAGAACACCAGATCTCCCGGCAGCAGTTCGTCCCGCTTCGGGTGCGGCCCGGCGTTGTACTGGTCGTTGGCGACGCGCGGCAGCTTGATGCCCACGCTCTCGTAGGCGGCCTTGGTCAGCCCCGAGCAGTCGAAGCGTCCGCCCTGCTCAGGCGCGCCGTTGCCGCCCCAGAGGTAGGGCGTGCCCAGCTTCTTCTGCGCATACGCGATCGCCCCGGCCGCCTGCCGCGAGGGGTCGACCCGCCCCACCGGCGCCGCGAAGCTCTCCTCCAGCGCCCGGATCCGCTTCACATAGTTCTGCGTCTCCTTGTACGGCGGCACGCCCCCGTACTTGATCACCGCGTAGGCCCCCGCGTTGTAGGAGGCCAGCATGTTTTCGGTCAGATTTCCGGGCACGTCCTTCACATAGGACGCGAGGGTGCAGTCGTACTTGGCCGCCGAGGGAATCGCGTCCTTGGGGTCCCAGACGTCCCGGTCCCCGTCCCCGTCACCGTCGATCCCGTGCGTGGCCCACGTCCCCGGGATGAACTGCGCGATGCCCTGCGCCGCGGCCGGGCTCTGCGCCCGCGGATTGAACCCGCTCTCCTGATACAGCTGGGCGGCGAGCAGCGCGGGGTTGATGGCCGGACACAGCTTCCCCCACCGGTCCACCAGATCCCGGTAGGCCGCCGGCACAGCCCCCTTCGCCAACGCCTTGGCGGCCCCGCCCCCCACCCCGTTGACCAAATTCCCGGCGACCACATACACGCCGATGACCAGCAGCATCACAAAGGCCAGTCCGGAGCTGACAGCCAGGGACACCACGATCCAGGCCTTACGCACCGTCAACCACCCTTCACCCACCCGGGACCCGCCCGCGCCAGTCTAGGAGCTTCCCCCGCACACCCGACCGCAACCGGGGCACGCGATGACCCGCCGTCGACCGCACGGTCGGCTCACTGGAGCGGGTCGTGGCCGACGCCATGCGCCGGGGCGAGATCATCGAGGACGGCCCCGCCCGCCTCACCCTCGTCACGGGCGCCGGCCTGCACGGCCTCGCCTCCCTCGCCGCCGGCATGCTCGCCCCCGAGGAGGCCCTGGACAGCATCGGGGAACTGGTCCACCACATGCTGTACGGCATCAAGCCCCGTTGAGCAGCGTCACCCTGACGTCCGCTCAGGGCCGGGCACGAGGGATGCGGTTGGAGACGCAAGAGGGGTCAACGACAGAACCACGCGACAGGTTCCGCACCGGCCTCGTTGCCCGGTGTAACCTGCCGTGATACACAGAGTGACGATACGACTCCTTGCACACCGCCCGCGCTCCCCGAGAGGACCCCGCGCGGGACGGTGGCAAGCTATTCGTACGAAACCTGCCAACGGATGACGCCAAGTCGACATACGACAGCGGCAACGTCGGCGACAATGAGGCCTGACCTCTGCACGTCCGCAGAGGATGCGGAACTACCCAACAGGGGCGGTGACTTACATGCTCTTTGCGGCCGATAAGGGAGACATCGACACCATCATCGGCGGGATCGCTCCGGACTGGGGCCCCTTCGGCAGCCTGGGCAACGAGGCGCGGGTCATGATCGAGGTGGTGATGGCCGTCGCCATTCTGCTCTGCCTCGGCATCGCCGTCTGGGGCGCCGCCAAACAGCGCATCGGAGCGACCGCCCTGCGGGACACCTTCAGCGCCGAACAGGGCAAGGGCCTGATCATCGCCGGTCTGACGGGAGTCTTCATCATCGGCTCCCTCGGCACCCTGTTCACCATCGTCTACGGCATGGCCGTGTAGCCCCCGCAGCATCACTCCCGACCGGGCACGCCCGGCACTCCCCACACCCCACCCGCCCGTCGCGCCCACCGGCTGAGGTTGCGTTTCTCTGATGTCGAGTCACCACACCGCGCCCGCGCGGGAACCAGCACGGCTACCGTCGTACGAGGAGTACACGGAGCACGAGGTGTTTCCGCACGACGTCGAGGGGGCGTACGCGGCATGAGTCTCGGTGACGGCGAGTCGGGCCAGACGCGCACTCGCATGCCGGAAGGCGGTGACCTGTACGGGGGTGCGCGCAGAGGCGGGCGCCGGTCGTCCTCGCGCAGCCTCGTGACGGTGGTCGGCGTCGTCGTCCTCCTCATTGCCGCGATCGCCTTCGCGAACCGTGGAGGAGAGGATTCCGGTACGGGCGCGGAGAGCGCGGACTCCCCCAAGTCCGCGGCGACGGCGCCGACGGGCGAGAAGCCGGTGAGCACCAAGGCAGCGGGCATCCCCTCGGGCTTCGCCCACACCCGCCAAGGGGCGGAGAGTGCGGCGGCGAATTATGCGGTGGTGCTGGGCTCCGCCGAGATGTTCGACAAGGCGCGCCGCGACGCCATTCTGCGGGCGGTCATCGTCCCTGGCCGGGTCGCGGCCTTCGAGGCGCAGTTGGACAAGGCGTACTCGCCCAAGTTCAACAAGAGCCTGGGCCTGGACGAGAACGGAAGCGCTCCGAAGGGCTTCACGTTCGTCTCCCGCACGACACCTGTCGGCACCAAGGTCACCGCATGGACGGCCGACTCCGCGACGGTCGAGGTCTGGTGCAGCGGCCTCCTGGGCCTGGCGGGAGAGAAGTCCACCAATCCGGTCACCAGCAGCTGGTTCACCATCACGATGCAGCTTGAGTGGACGGACGGCGACTGGAAGATCGTGACCCATTCGCAGAAGGTCGGCCCCGCACCGATTCCCGGTGACGAGCGGGCCGCCGGCGCCGACGAGATGGCGAAGGCCGTCAAGGAGTACGGAGGGTTCACGTATGCCCGCTAGCCGCCGCCTGGTCAAACTGACAGGCCTCGTCGTGGCCGTGCAGACGGCAGCCGTCCTGTTCCCGGCCCGCGCCCTCGCTGCACCGACGCCTACGCCCACCCCCAGCGACGACCCGTGCGACCTGATCCATGGCCCCGCCAAGGACTACTGCGAGCAAGGCCAGTCCGGCGGCTCCGGCTCCCCCGGCCAAGGCGAAGGCGGGCTCAGTGACCCCAGCACCACCCTCGACCCCCTCGCCTCCCTCGCCAAGGGCTGCGCCGAAGCCGCCTCCTGGACCGTCAAGAAGCTCAGCGCGGCCGTCGAGGCGACCGCCGAGGTCGACTTCACCAACAGCACGTTCCTTCAGCAGTACGCCGTCGTCTTCGCCGCCTCCACCATCCTCACCCTGCTCCTCTGGCTGCTCGCCGTCGCCAAGAGGGCGGTCCGGGGCGTGCCCTTCACCACCGCCATCTCCGAGGCCATCGGCTTCCTCTGGCTCACGGTGCTGGCCTCCGCCTTCACCCCGCTGATCCTCTACACCGTCGTCTCCGCCACCGACTCCGTCACGGACGTCCTGGCCAAGGCGACGGGCGATCAGACCGACACGTTCTTCGGGACGTTCGCCGCCGCCCTGGAGAAGGGCGACGACATCGGAGGCGGACCGATCATGCTGATCGTCGTCTCCTTCGTGTCGATCATCGCCGCCGGCGTGCTCTGGCTGGAGCTGGTCATCCGCGCCGCCCTGCTCTACGTCGGCGCCCTCCTCGGCACCGTCGTCTACGCGGGCCTGGTCGACAAGAACCTGTGGGGCCACGTCCGCCGCTGGGCCGGCATCATGATCGCCGTCATCCTGGTCAAGCCGGTCATCGTGATCGTCCTCGGCCTGGCCGGCGCGCTCTCCGCGGACGACGGACCGGACGCCTTCTCCGCCGTGGTCTCCGGCCTGGCGATCATCCTGCTCGCCATCTTCGCCTCGGCGATGATCTACCGCTTCGTCCCCGGCTTCGGCGACGAGATCGCCGGCTCCCGCAGCAACCGCATCATGCAGGGCGCCGAGAGCAAGGCCGCGGCCGTCATCAGCTCCCCGGCGACCCTGGTCGCCCAGGGCATCAAGACCCACAGCTCCCGCGCCCACCACAGCGAGCCTCCCCGACCGTCCAACCCCGCCTCCGGCGGCGTGGCCGCGCACAGCTCGCGCACCTCCGACGGCGGCGGAACTGTCCCCTCCGCCGCACCCGCACCCCGCTCGAGCAGCCCGGTCAACACCCCGCACGCCAGCAACACCCGCACCAGCAGTACGAACCGCACGGGAGGTGAAGGGCGTTGACGACCGAGTCCCACCTGTCCCCTCCGGTCACGCCCCGCCGTACGTATCTGATCGGCCGTGCCCGGCCGAACGCGATCATCGGCCGCAACCGCGAGACCGGAGAGATCGCGCTCATCGTCGTCGGCGCGTTCCTCGGCATGATGTGCGGGCTCCTCGTGCCCATCCTGTCGCTGCGGATCGTGCTGCTCGCCGGCCTGCCCATGCTGGCGCTCGCCGCCGTGTACCTGCCGTACAAGCACCGCACGTTCTACAAGTGGTTCGAGATCAACCGCAGCTACAAGCGCACCCTGCGCAGGGGCGCTGTCTACCGCTCCGGCGTGATCGAGGCCGGCACCCGGCTCGACGGACGCGAGGTGGAGGTCGGACCCCCGCCCGGCATCGGGCGCATCACCTGGCTCTCCGCGCCGTTCGGCCCGGACGAGATCGCCGTGCTGCTGCACGCCGACCGCAAGACCGTCACCGCCGCCATCGAGATCGAGGGCCCCGGCGTCGGCCTGCGCGACTCCGAGGACCAGGAGACCCTCGTCGACCGCTTCGGCACCCTGCTCAAGCACGTGGCCAACGGCGACGGCTTCGTCACCCGCCTGCAGATGCTCGCCCGCACCCTGCCCGCCGACCCCGACGCCCACGCCAAGGACGTCGCCGTCCGGGGCGACGACCGGGCACCGGCCTGGCTGCAGGAGTCCTACGACCAGCTGCAGTCCATGGTCTCCACCAGCAGCGAGCAGCACCGCGCATACCTGGTCGCCTGCATGCACTACAACCGCGAACTGGCCGCCGAGGCCAACGCCGTCGCCCGCGCCATGCGCAGCCAGCACGGCCGGGTCGACCGGGACGCCGGGCTCGCCGTCGTCATGGCCCGCGAGCTGACCGACATCTGCTCCCGGCTGCAGGAGGCCGACATCCGGGTGCGGCAGCCGCTCGGCCAGAGCCGGCTGTCCTCGCTGATCCACTCCATGTACGACCCGGACCACCCCATCGACCACATCCAGGCGATGACCAAGCGCAACGCCTGGCCGGCCGAACTGGACGCCACCGAGCCGACCTACCTCCAGGCCAAGACCCGCGAGTCCGCCACCCGCGCCCCCTGGTGCCACGCCACCGCCTGGGTGAAGGAGTGGCCGATGACCCCGGTCGGCGTCAACTTCCTCGCCCCGCTGCTCGTCCACACCCCCGACGTCATCCGAACGGTCGCCGTGACGATGGATCTCGAGCCCACCGAGGTAGCCATCGAACGCATGCTGACCGAGAAGACCAACGACATGGCCGAGCAGTCCCGCGCCGCCAAGCTGAACCGCACGGTCGACCCGCGCGACGTCGCCGCCCACTCCCGCCTCGACCAGCGCGGCGAGGATCTGGCCAGCGGCGCCGCCGGCGTCAACCTCGTCGGCTACATCACCGTCTCCTCCCGCTCGCCCGAGGCCCTCGCCCGCGACAAGCGGACGATAAGAGCCTCGGCCGGAAAGTCGTACCTGAAGCTGGAGTGGTGCGACCGTGAGCACCACCGCGCCTTCGTGAACACACTCCCGTTCGCCACCGGCATTCGAAGGTAGGGGCTGATTCCAGATGCGGGATCCGCTGTCCGTCGTCACCGACGCCTTCACCTCCTTCCTGTTCGGGAAGGTGGAGACGACCAGGCTGCCGGTGCGCACCTCCACCGGCCAGGCACAGGCGGTCTATCTGCCGACCGCCGCCCCCGGCCTCGGCGACTCCGGCGTCATCATCGGCCGCGAGGTCTACTCCGGAAAGGGCTACATCTACGACCCCTTCCAGCTCTACGGCCAGCAACTGCCCGCCCCGCACTGGCTCGTCCTCGGCGAGTCCGGCAACGGCAAGTCGGCGCTGGAGAAGACGTACGTGCTGCGTCAGCTCCGCTTCCGCGACCGGCAGGTCGTCGTCCTGGACGCCCAGGGCGAGGACGGCGTCGGGGAGTGGAACCTCATCGCCCAGGAGCTGGGGATAACGCCCATCCGCCTGGACCCGATGGCCGCGCTCGACCACGGCATCCGGCTCAACCCCCTCGACCCCGCGATCACCACCACCGGACAGCTCGCGCTGCTCCGCACGATCATCGAGGTCGCGATGGGCCACGCCCTCGACGAGCGCTCCGGCTTCGCGCTCAAGGTCGCCCACTCCTACGTCAACGAGACCATCACCGACCGCCAGCCGGTCCTCTCCGACATCGTCGAGCAGCTCCGCCACCCCGAACCGGAGTCGGCCGAGTCGATGAATGTCGCCATAGACGACGTACGGGCCTGGGGCCTGGACGTCGCGCTGGTCCTGGACCGGCTCGTCGACGGTGACCTGCGCGGCATGTTCGACGGCCCGACCACGGTCGGCATCGACCTGGACGCGCCGCTCATCGTGTTCGACCTGTCCCACATCGACCGCAACTCCATCGCCATGCCTATCCTCATGGCGATCGTCGGCGTGTGGCTGGAGCACACCTGGATCCGCCCCGACCGCAAGAAGCGCATCTTCCTCGTCGAAGAGGCCTGGCACATCATCAACAGCCCGTTCGTGGCCCAGCTGTTCCAGCGCCTGCTGAAGTTCGGCCGCCGGCTCGGCCTGTCCTTCGTCGCCGTCGTCCACCACCTGTCCGACGTCGTGGACGGCGCGGCGGCCAAGGAGGCAGCGGCCATCCTGAAGATGGCGTCCACCCGGACCATCTACGCCCAGAAGGCGGACGAGGCGAGGGCCACCGGCCGGGTCCTTGGTTTGCCCAGGTGGGCGGTGGAAATCATCCCCACGCTGACACCGGGCATCGCGGTGTGGGACGTCAACGGCAACGTCCAGGTGGTCAAACACCTGGTCACCGAGACCGAACGGCCCCTGGTCTTCACCGACCGCGCCATGACCGAGTCCTCCACCGACCTGTCCGACGACGCCCTGCGCGCCGCCGAACGGGAGGCGGAGGAGCGCGCAGCGGCCTTCGTGGAACAGCACGTCGGCGACTCCGAATCGACGGTGGCGTAGGCACAAGGGGGAGGGCGGACACGTGAGACCCGAGGACCACCGCGGGCGCACCGGCCAGGGCGGCATCCCCGACGGACTGCTGGTCGGCGTCCTCGCCTTCCTCCTCGGCATGACCGTCCTGATCTGGACGGGCACGGGCCTGGCCGCCCTCTTCGCCCACGGCTCCTGGCCGTCCGGCGTCACCTTCTCCCGCACCCCGCACGCCATGCGCCGGCTCATCGCCGAACCCCACGAGATCCCCGGAGCCTGGCCGGACACCCCGTCCACCGACCTGCCGGGCTACGGCCTCTTCTGGGGCCTGTTCATCGGCCAGCTGATGGTCCTGTTCGTGCTCACGGTGTTCGTGATGGGCACGGTGGCCCGCTGGAGAGCCGGCCGGGCCCGCCGCCGAGCCGAGCGCGCCGCGGCGGCCAAGCGGCAACGCACGCAGCCGGAGACGGCGGCCGCCGCACCTCGAGCAACCCCGGTCCGCGAGGTCCCCACGCCCAGACCCGTACCGGAGCCGGAGCAGCAGACGGCACCGAAGGAGACAAAGGCGCAGGAGACAGCGCCACTGGGGACATCACAACAGGAGACGGTCCCCGCCCTCAACGGCGCCCCTTCACCGACCGGATGGGATCCCCACCGCGCCGAGGGCACCGTGCACTACGGCCCACCGGCCACCCGCCACTCCACCGCCACCCAGGCCGTGCAGGACGCCACCGGCCCCGTCCTGGTCGTCACCTCGAACCCGGCCCTCTGGGAGGCCACCAAGGACGCCCGCGCCAAGCTGGGCCCCACCCATCTCTACGACCCGACCCACCTCTGCGACACCCCGTCCCGCCTCCACTGGTCCCCGACGACCGGCTGCGAGGCCAAGGACACCGCCGTGGCGAGAGCGGCCGCCCTCCTCACCCCCGTACGCCCCACCTCCCGGCTGGACCAGGCGGTCAGCGACACCGCGGAGACCCTGCTGCGCAGCTATCTGCACGCGGCCGCCGTCGACGGCCGCACCATCCGCCATGTCCACCGCTGGTCCCAGGGCACCCAGCTCCAGGACGCCGTACGCATCCTCCGCACCAGCCCCAAGGCCGCCGCCGGTTCCGCGGGTGAACTCGAGGCGGCCCTGACCGCGCACCCCGAACGCCGGGACATGGCCCAGCAGCTGATCACCCGCGCCCTGTCCGCGCTCTCCACGGTCAACGTCCGCGAGGCCTGCACTCCCAACCGAAATGATGCCCTCGCCTTGGATTCCTTCATCCATGAAGGGGGCACGCTTTATGTGGTGGGGGAATCCATCGAGTCCCCCCGCACCACCCCGGGCGCTATGCCCCTGCTGACGGCTCTCGCCGCAAGCGTGGTCGAGCACGGCCGGCGCATGGCCGCACGGTCATCCTCCGGTCGGCTCGACCCACCACTCACCCTCGTCCTGGACGACGTGGCGGCCGTCGCACCGCTCCCCCAGCTCCCGGAGCTCCTCGCCCACGGCGCCGATCAGGGCATGCCCACTCTCGCCCTGCTCCGCTCCCGCGAACAGGGCCGCGCCCGCTGGCCGCACGACGAACTCCCGGTCTGAGCCCCCAGGGCCCCGCAGGGACGCCTCACCCGCGTTCCAGCACCAGCTCCAGCTCCCGCTTGTCCGACCCCTTCAGCGGCACGGTCAGCCCACTGGGCTCGAACCCGGCCCGGCGGTAGAAGCGGTACGCCCGCGCATTGTCCTCGTGCACGAACAGCCGCACCCGCTCCACCCCGTGCGCCCACGACCAGTCCAGCGCCGCGTCGAACAGCACCTCGGTCAGCCCGCTCCCGCGCTCCTCGGGCCGCACGTACACCCCCACCAGGTGGCCCTGCTTGTGCTGCACGACGGCCCCGGTCCAGTCCGTCGTGCCCGGCTCCTCCACCAGCACCGTCACCGACCCGACCCACTGCCCGTCCGACGCCTCGGCGATGAACTGCTGCGCCCCCTCCGAGCCCTCGGCGGTCCGGGCCGTCCGGTCCCGCCAGAAGTCGTCGGCCTGCGCGGCCGCATGCTCGTACGTCTCCAGATAGGCCAGGTGCGCCACCGGATCCCGCAAGGCCGTCAGCCGCAGCTCCTTGACCGCACGCCACTCCTCGGCACGCACGGCCCGGATCACACAGTCCCCGAGGGGCTCACCACTACCGGTCATGACCGCCACTGTAGTACCGGGGTACGGCGCCCTCCCACCGGATTACCTCCACGGGACCGAAAACGGGACCAGCAGGCCGGCCCTGAAATGCAGAAAACCCCGCACCAGAAGGTGCGGGGTTTCCCGGAAAAATCGTCCGGCGGCGTCCTACTCTCCCACAGGGTCCCCCCTGCAGTACCATCGGCGCTGTAAGGCTTAGCTTCCGGG
>NZ_BAAAGU010000044.1:0-69800 GCF_039524635.1 Streptomyces thermocarboxydovorans
GCTGGTGACCAGTTCCCGCAGCGGATACCGCGCCAGCACCGCGTCCACCTCGGGCGTCAGCGCCGCCGCCAGCCGGGCGGACACCGGACGGCCCTCGTCGCGCAGCGCCTCCACCGCCGCGAGCAGCACCTCCCGGTCGTCCGAGCCGGGCACCCCGGCGGCCGCCCGCTCGTACAACCGGGCCCCCTCCTCCAGCACCACCTCCGTGTCGATACCGGCCGGGATCTTGATCTGCGCATGGTGGCGCCAGGTGGTGACCGGGTCGCCCCAGCCCTCCACCTGGTACGTCCACAGTCCCGTGGCGTCGGGAGTGACCTCGGCGCCCCACCGGTCGGTGCCCGGCGCCAGCTCCCGCATCGGCGTGAACGGCCCCGGCCGCCCCTCGGGGTCGGTCAGGACCACATTGGCGGCCACCGCGTCGTGTCCCTCCCGGAACACGGTGGCCGAGATCTGGAACGTCTCGCCCGGGACCGCCTTGGCGGGCCGGCGGCCCTCGCGGACCATCGGGCGGACGTCCAGGACGGGTATCCGCCCCACCGACGTGGCGGGTGCCGCGGACACGGGCTCCGGGGACGGCGGGGGACCGGCGTCGGCCGGGCGCGCGGCGGCAGGATCCGCGGTGCCGCGCCGGGAAGGGGCTCTGCGGCCGGAGGGCGGGGGTGACGAGTGGTGCTTGGCGGGCATGACCGCTCCTGTCCGCGTCAACGAGGGTGGGCGGATGACTGTGGGGAGGTGGGTCCTGCGTGTCTTGCAGAGGTGTGTACCCGGAGGAGCCTTCCCACCCTCATCGGGTGGGCAATCCGGTACTTTGTTAACTACTCACGCGTATGTCGACACACAAGACCGGCCTCGTCCGGAAAGGACGAGGCCGGTCCCGGTGAGCGCCCGCTCCGGCGACCGCGTGGCGGCCCGCTCGGCGGCCGCCGTCCCGGCGCCCCGGGCCCGGCTACGAGGGCGGCACCTGCAGCAGCCGGTCGGGCGAGCCGAGCCCGCGGCCCTTCACCTTGCCCCGAGCGGCCTGCTTCACCAGCGCCTTCGCCACCTGGGCCGGGCCGGCCCGCCGGTGGTCGGCGAGGTACAGGGCCGCCGCCCCCGCGGCGTGCGGCGCCGCCATGGAGGTGCCCGAGTAGGTGGCCCGGGCGGTGTCGCTCGCGGCGGAGGCCGAGGTGATCGCCACCCCGGGGGCGAAGAGGTCGACGGCCGAACCGGTGTTGGAAAAGGCCGGTTTCTTGTCCCGCCGGTCCGTCGCGCCGACCGTGATCGCCTGCCGCACGCTCGCCGGCGAGTACAGCGCGGCCGGACGGCCGTCATTGCCCGCGGCGACCGTGTAGGTGACGCCGGAGGCGATGGAGGCGCGTACGGCCGCGTTGAGCTGGGCGTTGTAGGTGCCGCCCAGGCTGAGGTTGGCCACGGCCGGCTTCTTCGCGTGCCGGGTCACCCAGTCGATGCCCGCGAGCACCTGCGCGGTGGTGCCCGCGCCGTTGCCGTCCAGGACCCGCACCGAGACGACCCGCGCCTTCTTGGCCACGCCGTGGCCGCGGTCGGCGACGATCCCGGCGACATGGGTGCCGTGGCCGTTGGCGTCCTGCGCGGTCCGGTCGTTCTGCACGAAGTCCCAGCCGTGCACCGCCCGGCCCGCGAGGTCCTTGTGCGAGGTGCGGATACGGTGTCGATCACATACACCGTGACGCCCGCCCCCGCGGACTCGGGCCAGGTGTAGCGCCGGTCCAGCGGCAGGCTGCGCTGGTCCACCCGGTCCAGGCCCCAGTTCGGCGGATCGCCCTGGGTGTGCTCCAGCGTCACCCGGCTGTCCTGCACCACCGAGGCGACCCGGGGGTCGGCCGCGAGCCGCCCGGCCGCACCGGCACCGGCCCGGATCGCGAAGCCGTTGAGCACCGTGCCGTAGGTGTGGCTGATTCTCGCCCCGTAGCGCTCGGCCAGATCCTGTGCCGTCGCCGAGCGGGCCCCCGTCCCCTCCTTCAGCGTCACCAGATAGCTGCCGGTCACCGAGCCCGGTGCGCCGGCGCCGAGTATGCGTCCCTGCTCGGGTGCGGCGTGCGCGGGCAGGGCGGCGGCCACGACCGCCGCGGCGGTCAGCACCGCCGTGCATCCCCCCACCCGGCGCAGACGCCCCGTTCGCGTCCGTGCCATGGTCCGAGTTCCCCTCCTCGACTCGGGCGTACGGCCCCGGTGAGCGCCCCATGCCGGTATCGCGGGCCGGTACACCGCCAGGGGGGTGTCCGCCGTGCCCCACCCCCCTCGGACACCTCCGTGGGCAGCCTCTCGCGGCCGGCCGGGTGTCACAAGAACGCCCATGCGGGCGGAATCGGCCATATCCGGATGTGCCTGCCGTAGGCCGTTCAGGGCGAATGGAGGCATGCGGGCCGAGCACCCGGCGAGGGGGGTACCTCCCCCGGTACCGTCGACAGGGACGGCGCGGCACACACCGCGTCCTTCCAGCGAACGCGCCGAGGTGGAATGTGAAGGCGATCCGTCGATTCACCGTCCGACCCGTTCTCCCCGCCCCCCTCCGGCCCTTGAGCGACCTGGCCCGCAATCTGCGCTGGTCCTGGCACGCCGCCACCCGGGACCTGTTCGAGTCCGTCGACCCCGAACGCTGGGCGGCCGCCGGGCGCGATCCGGTGCGGCTGCTGGGCAGCGTGCCCCCCGCCCGCCTCGCCGAACTGGCCGAGGACCGCTCCTTCCTCGACCGCCTCGACGCGGTCGTGGCCGACCTCGACGCCTATATGACCGGCGACCGCTGGTACCAGGCCCAGACCGACCGGCTGCCCGAGGCGATCGCCTACTTCTCCCCGGAGTTCGGCATCACCGCGGCCCTGCCGCAGTACTCCGGCGGCCTCGGCATCCTGGCCGGCGACCACCTCAAGGCCGCCAGCGATCTCGGCGTCCCGCTCATCGGCGTCGGCCTGCTCTACCGGCACGGCTACTTCCGCCAGTCGCTGTCCCGCGACGGCTGGCAGCAGGAGCACTACCCGGTGCTCGACCCGCACGAGCTGCCCCTGGTCCAGCTCGAGGAGCCCGGCGGCACCCCCGCCCAGGTGCCGCTCGCCCTGCCCGGCGGCCGGCTGCTGCACGCCCGGATCTGGGTCGCCCAGGTCGGCCGTGTGCCGCTGCTGCTGCTGGACTCCGACGTCGAGGAGAACGACCTCGGCGAACGCCAGGTGACCGACCGGCTCTACGGCGGCGGCAGCGAGCACCGGCTGCTGCAGGAGATGCTGCTCGGCATAGGAGGTGTCCGGGCGGTGCGCACCTACTGCCGGCTCACCGGGCACCCCGAACCGGAGGTGTTCCACACCAACGAGGGCCACGCCGGCTTCCTCGGCCTGGAACGCATCGCCGAACTGCGCGCCCAGGGGCTGGACTTCGACTCCGCGCTGGAGGCGGTCCGGGCGGGCACCGTGTTCACCACCCACACCCCCGTCCCTGCAGGGATCGACCGCTTCGCCCGCGAGCTGGTCGCCCGCCACTTCGGCCCCGGCGCCGAGCTGCCCCTCATGGAGGTCGACCGCATCCTCCGGCTGGGCATGGAGACCTACCCGGGCGGCGAGCCCAACCTGTTCAACATGGCGGTGATGGGCCTGCGCCTGGCCCAGCGCGCCAACGGCGTCTCCCTGCTGCACGGCCAGGTCAGCCGGGAGATGTTCGCCGGGCTCTGGCCGGGCTTCGACCCGGAGGAGGTGCCCATCACCTCCGTCACCAACGGGGTGCACGCGGCCACCTGGATGGCGCCCGAGGTGTTCCGGCTCGGCGCCCGGCAGATCGGCCCCGAGCGCGCCGAGGAGGCGCTGAGCCTCGGCGACTCCGACCGCTGGGACTCCGTCGCCGACATCCCCGACCAGGACATCTGGGACCTGCGCCGCAACCTGCGTGAGCTGCTGGTGATGGAGGTGCGCGAGCGGCTGCGGGCCTCCTGGCGGCAGCGCGGCGCGCACAGCGCCGAGCTGGGCTGGATCGACCGCGTCCTCGACCCGGACGTGCTGACCATCGGCTTCGCGCGGCGCGTGCCGTCGTACAAGCGGCTGACGCTGATGCTGCGCGACAAGGACCGGCTGATGGACCTGCTGCTGCACCCGGAGCGGCCGGTGCAGATCGTGGTCGCGGGCAAGGCGCACCCGGCCGACGACAGCGGCAAGCGGCTGATCCAGGAGCTGGTCCGCTTCGCCGACGACCCGCGGGTGCGCCACCGCATCGTCTTCCTGCCCGACTACGGCATGGCGATGGCGCAGAAGCTGTACCCCGGCTGCGACATCTGGCTCAACAACCCGCTGCGCCCGCTGGAGGCGTGCGGCACCAGCGGGATGAAGGCAGCGCTCAACGGATGCCTCAACCTGTCCGTGCTGGACGGCTGGTGGGACGAGTGGTACCAGCCCGACTTCGGCTGGGCCATCCCCACGGCCGACGGCGCCGGCACCGACCCCGACCGGCGCGACGACATAGAGTCGGCGGCGCTGTACGACCTGCTGGAGCAGCGGATCACGCCCCGCTTCTACGAGCGCGGGGAGAGCGGGCTGCCCGACCGGTGGATCGAGATGGTGCGCCGGACGCTGAGCCTGCTCGGGCCGAAGGTGCTGGCGGGCCGCATGGTCCGCGAGTACGTGGAGCGGCTGTACGCGCCGGCCGCGCGCGCCCACCGCGCCATGGACCCCGACTCGGCGCGGGAGCTGGCCGAGTGGAAGGCGCGGGTGCGCTCCGCCTGGCACGGCGTGACCGTCGACCATGTGGAGACCTCGGCGACCCCGCCCACCGCGGAACTGGGCTCCACCCTGGCGCTGCGGGTGCGGGTCGGGCTCGGCGCGCTCGGCCCGGACGACGTGGAGGTCCAGGCGGTGGCCGGCCGGGTGGACGAGGAGGACCGCATCGCCGACGGCACCTCCGTGCCGCTGAAGCCCGCGGGCGCCCCCGACCAGGACGGCCGCTGGGTCTACGAGGGACCGCTCACCCTGGACCGCACCGGCCCCTTCGGCTACACGGTGCGCATCCTGCCCTCCCACCCCCTCCTCGCCTCCGGAGCGGAGCTGGGCCTGCTGGCGGTCCCGGCGGAGGACGTCACGGACGGCGGGGGGCTGCTGATGCGGTGAGCGGGGGCGCCGGGGAACGAGGTTGCCGGCCGGCCGCGGGGCTCAGTCCTCGAGGCCGGCGGTGGCCAGGCGGCGGAGGGTCTTGCCGCAGCGGCGGGCGTAGGCGGTCTGGAAGGCGCGGGTGGCCGGGCCGCCCGCGCGGGTGTACCAGCGGGCCGGCCTGCTGAACGCCTCGACGGTCAGCCAGACCGTGCCGTCGCCCGTGCGGTCCACCACGAACGACTCCTCCCCGCTCTCCGGGTGACCGGCCAGCGTGCCGTACGCCCAGCCCGCCTTCCGGTGCTCCTCCAGCGTCCAGACGACCCGGCAGGGCGCCTTCACCACACCGGCGAGAGTGATCGTGACGTCGACCCCGGGCGCGGCGCGGTCGGCGGCGGCGTCCACCCCCACGCCCAGTTCCCGGTGGAGTTCCCAGGTGAGCAGTGCCTCGGTGGCCCGGCGGAACACCTCCTCGCCCTCACCGAGCCGGGTGCGGACGTGCATCGGGTGGAAGCCCGGCGGGCAGAACCCCGCTTCCCGGGTCGCGCCGACGTGGTCGTAGGTGAAGTCCGCAACAGACATGCGACCCAAGCCTAGAGCTGTGCCCCCGCCCTGGTGGAGGGCGGGGGCACGGCTACCGGCCAGGAGACCCTTGATCGGGCTCCCGATTACGGGAAGGTGAGCTTCCAGCTGTCGATGTAGCCGGTGTCGCGGGACCAGTTGTCCTGCACCCGCAGCTGCCAGACGCCGTTGGCGGTCTCGGAGGAGGCGTTCACCGTGTAGGTGGTGTCGATGTCGTCCGAGCTGCCGCCGGTGCCGTAGTCCTTCAGCGTGTACACCGTGCCGCTGGGGCCGACCAGCTGCACCCGGAGGTCACCGATGTAGGTGTGCACGATCTTCACGGCCACCTGGAGGCTGGACGGGGCGTTGCCCGGCCGGCCGGAGACGGTGATCGGGGAGGAGACGGCGGCGCCCCGGTCCGGGATCGCCACGTCGCCGGTGTTCTCGAACGAGGTGCCGCCACCGCCGCCGTCACCGGGGCGGGAGCCCACGTTGACGCCGGCCCAGGCGTGGGCCACGGCCTGGTACTCGGCGCTGTCCGTGCCGTACAGCTCACCGGCCGCCGCGAGGGTGCCGGTGCGGGCGCCCGCGTAGTTGGTGGTCGAGGTGAACTTGGTGGTCAGCGCGCGGAACCAGATCTTCTCCGCCTTGGCGCGGCCGATGCCGGTGACCGGCAGGCCGTCGGAGGTGGGCGAGTCGTAGGTGACACCGTTGATGGTCTTGGTGCCGCTGCCCTCGCTCAGCAGGTAGAAGAAGTGGTTGGCCGGCCCGGACGAGTAGTGCACGTCGATGCTGCCGATGCCGGAGTACCAGTAGTCCTTGGACCGGCCGTCCTTGCTCGGCTTGTCCATGTAGCGCAGCGGCGTGCCGTCGCCGTTGATGTCGATCTCCTCGCCGATGAGGTAGTCACCGACGTCGGAGGAGTTGTCGGCGTAGAACTCGACCGTGGAGCCGAAGATGTCGCTGGTCGCCTCGTTGAGGCCGCCCGACTCGCCGCTGTAGATCAGGCGGGCGGTGACCGAGGTCAGGCCGTGGGTCATCTCGTGCCCGGCCACGTCGATCGAGGTGAGCGGGTTGGCGTTGCCGGAGCCGTCGCCGTAGGTCATGCAGAAGCAGCTGTCCGACCAGAAGGCGTTGACGTAGTTGTTGCCGTAGTGGACGCGCGAGTAGGCGCCGACGCCGTCGCCGCGGATGCCGCTGCGCCCGTGCACGTTCTTGTAGTAGTCCCAGGTCAGCGCCGCCCCGTAGTGGGCGTCGGCGCCCGCCGACTCCGCGTTGGAGGGGGTGCCGTCGCCCCAGACGTCGTCCGGGCCGGAGAACAGGGTTCCGGTGCCGGAGGTGCCGCGGCTGAGGTTGTAGGTCCGGTGGTTGCCGCGCGCCCCGTCGGTGAGGTTGTACGTCGAGCCCGACTGGGTGGTGGTCAGGTTCACGGTGCCGCTGTAGACGGTGTGGCCGGTGCCGGTCTGCACGGCCTGCCACTCGTGCAGCTTCTCGCCGGTGGTGGCGTCCGTGACGACGTGCAGCTCCTGCGGGGTGCCGTCGTGCTGGAGTCCTCCGACGACCGTCTCGTAGGCCACGACCGGCTTGCCGTCGGCCGCCCAGATCACCTTGCGCGGGGCGCGGTCGACCTCGGCGCCCTTGGCGTCGTCGGCCTTGGCGGCGGACAGGGCCTGCTGCTCGGCCTTGGCGGCCGGCACCTTGGCGGCGGTGGTGGCGGGCTTCAGCGCGGCGCGGGTGGCCTTGACGACCTTGTCCGCCTCGCCGGCCTTGTCGCCCTGGACGATCAGGTCGCCGCCGAGGACGGGCAGCCCGTCGTAGGTGCGCTCGTAGCGGACGTGCACGGTGCCGTCGCGGTCCTTGAGGACGTCACGGACGACGAGCTTCTCCTTGGCGCCGAGACCGAGGTCCTTCGCGGTCTCGGCCCTGGTGGCGTTGGCCTCGCGGATCAGTTCGGCGCGCTGGGCGGGGGTGAGCCGGACCGGCTCGGCGCCGGGCTTCGCGGCGCTCGCGGCCGAGGGTGCCTCGGGTGCGGCGGTGGCGCTGCCGGACTGCACCGCCGTGGCGATCAGCGCGGCGACCCCGGCCAGGGCGACCGCGGCGGCGCGGCGGTGGGTGGTGTGGGGGGTGCGTCTGTGGGAGGACCTGCTTCTCAACACTGACTCCTTCTGCACGACCGCGGATCACGCGGCCTGGGGAGACCGGCCGGCGAATGAGCCGTCCGGGCAGAACAAGGCGGTTCCGTGGAACCACGTGCTGCTGTGCGGGAGCTCTGGCGGCGGCACGGCGCGGTGCGGACTTCACGCTGTGGGGTTGCTGTGCAGCGGCCGTGGGCAGAGTGACAGGCGATCAGGTGCTTTGTCAGGAGCGCGTCAGAAGATTGGCCGGAAACGGTCCGTTGTCCGGGAATGCGCGTTCGCTATGCGGACTGGCGCCGGCGTCTTCAGTGAGCGGCCGGACGCCGGTCACCCCCCGCTCCCGTCGCCGCCCTCACGCCAGGCTGTCCCGCCATGCCCGGTGCAGGTCGGCGAAGCGGCCCGTGCCCGCGATCAGGCCGGCCGGGGTGCCGTCCTCCACGATCCGGCCCTGCTCCATCACCAGCACCCGGTCGGCGATCTCCACCGTCGACAGGCGGTGCGCGATGACCACCGCCGTGCGGCCCTTGAGCACCGTGGCCATCGCCCGCTGCACCGCGCGCTCCCCGGGGATGTCCAGCGAGCTGGTCGCCTCGTCCAGGATCAGCACCGCCGGGTCGGCGAGCAGCGCCCGTGCGAACGACACCAGTTGGCGCTGGCCGGCCGAGATGCGGCCGCCCCGCTTGCGCACATCGGTGTCGTAGCCGTCGGGCAGGGCGGCGATGAAGTCGTGGGCGCCGATCTCCTTGGCGGCCCGTTCGATCTGCTCACGGGTGGCCTCCGGGCGGCCGAGGGCGATGTTCTCGGCGACCGTGCCGGAGAACAGGAACGCCTCCTGCGTCACCATCACCACCCCGCGCCGCAGTTCCGGCATGGCCAGATCGCGCAGATCGACGCCGTCCAGCAGCACCCGCCCCTCGGTCGGGTCGTAGAACCGGGCGAGCAGCTTGGCCAGCGTCGACTTGCCCGCGCCGGTGGAACCGACCACGGCGACGGTCTGCCCGGCCTCCAGGGTCAGATCGAAGCGGGGCAGCACCTCACCGCCCGTGCGGTAGGCGAACCGCACCGAGTCGAAGACGACCTTCCGCCCCGGCTCCCCGGACCGCCGCGGAGGCAGCTCGCGCGGTGCCGTCGGCTCGGGCACGCCCGGTGTCTGGGCCAGCAGCCCGGCGATCTTCTCCAGCGAGGCCGCCGCCGACTGGTAGGAGTTGAGGAACATGCCGAGCCGGTCGATCGGGTCGTACAGCCGGCGCAGATACAGCACCGCCGCCGCCAGCACACCCAGCGCCAGCGACCCGGTCGCGACCCGGTAGGCACCCCACAGCACGACCAGCGCCACCGTGGTGTTCGCGATGAGCCGGGAGCCGACGACATAGCGGGCCATCTCCAGCAGCGCGTCGCCGTTGGAGCGTTCGTGCCGCTGGTTCAGCACCCGGAAGCCGGCGTCGTTGGCGGCCTCCCGGCGGAAGGCGCGGACCGGGCGGATGCCGTTCATCGTCTCCACGAACTTCACGATCACCGCGGCCATCGCCGTGGACCGCCTGCGGTACACCCGCCGCGCCCGCCGCTGGTAGGAGCGCACCATCGCGTACAGCGGGAGGAACGAGGCCACGGCGGCGGCGCCCAGCCCGAGGTCCAGCCACAGCAGCAGCACCGAGATGTACACGCAGGACAGCACGACCGTCACCAGCTCCTGCAGGCCCTCCTCCAGCAGCTCGCGCAGCGCCTCCACATCGGTGGTGGAGCGGGAGATGAGCCGGCCCGAGGTGTACCGCTCGTGGAAGTCCACGCTCAGCGCCTGCGCGTGCCGGAAGATGCGCCCGCGCAGATCCAGCAGCACGTCCTGGCTGACCCGCGCGGAGGCGGTGATGAACGCGTACTGCAGCGCCCCGGCCACCGACGCGCAGAGCAGGAAGCCCACGGCGACCGCGAGCAGCGGCCCGTGGTCGTCGGCGCGGAACGCCGGCACCGCGTGGTCGATGGCGTACGCCACCAGCAGCGGGCCCGCCTGCACCGCCGCCTGCTGGAGCAGCAGCAGGACCGCCGTGAGCGCGACCCGGCCGCGCAGCGGCGTCAGCAGCGACCGCAGCAGGACGCGGGTGGCACCCGGGGGAGAGGGCAGCACGTCCCGGTCGAACGGGTCGCCCGAGGCGGACGGTTCGTTGCCCTCCTGGTCCGGGGCGGCTGCGGTGGTGGCCACCGTCATCGCTGGGCCTCCCTCTCCCCCGCCGGGTCGGCGGCCATCAGATGCGCGTACTCCGGGTTGCTGTGCAGCAGTTCGTGATGGGTGCCCACGGCGGTGATCCGGCCGCCGGACAGCAGCGCCACGCGGTCGGCCAGCAGCACGGTCGACGGGCGGTGGGCGACGATCAGGGCGGTGGTGTCGGCGAGCACCCGGCGCAGGGCGGCCTCCACCGCGGCCTCGGTGTGCACGTCCAGCGCGGACAGCGGGTCGTCCAGCACCAGGAAGTCCGGCCGCCCGACCACCGCGCGGGCCAGGGCGAGCCGCTGCCGCTGCCCGCCGGAGAGGCTGAGCCCCTGCTCGCCCACCTGGGTGTCCACCCCGTCCGGCAGCCCGTGAACGAAGCCGGCCTGCGCCACGCCGAGCGCCCGCTCCAGCTCCTCCTCCCGGGCGCCCATCAGCACGTTCTCCTTCACCGTGGCGGAGAACAGCGTCGGGTCCTCGAAGGCGACGGCGACCTTGGACCGCAGCTCCTCCCGTGGCATCCCGGCGATGTCCACCCCGTCCAGCGTGATCCGCCCGGAGGTGACGTCGTAGAGCCGGGGCACCAGCGCGGTGAGCGTCGTCTTGCCGCTGCCGGTGGCGCCCACCAGGGCGAGCGACTCACCGGGACGGATGTGCAGGTCCACGCGGTCCAGCACGGGAGGGGAGCCCGGGGGAGCGTCCGGGTAGCGGAAGGTGACGTTCTCGAAGCGGAGGCCGGAGGGGGCGGGCGCACCCGTCCGGCGCGGTGTCCCGAGGACCTTGGAAGAAGCCTGCGCCTGAGGTGCCTTGGTCACCGCCGACTCCGGCTGGGCGTCCATCACCTCGAAGTAGCGCTCGGTCGCCGTGCCCGCCTCCTGGCTCATCGCCAGCAGGAACCCGATCGAGTCGACGGGCCAGCGCAGCGCCAGCGCCGTGGACAGGAACGCCACCAGCGTCCCCGCCGACAGCTGCCCGTCCGCCACCCGCACGCACCCGAGGACCAGAGCGGCCCCGATCGCCACCTCCGGCAGGGTGACGATGACGCCGAGGATCGTCGCCAGCAGCCGCGCCTTGCGCAGCTCCATGCCGCGCAGCCGGCCCGACAGCTCCCGGAAGACCCGCGCCTGGCTCCGGTGCCGCCCGAAGCCCTTGATGACACGGATACCGAGCACGCTCTCCTCGACCACCGTGGTCAGGTCGCCCACCTGGTCCTGCGCCGCCCGCGAGGCCTGCGAGTACTTCTTCTCGAAGACCACACAGGTGACCAGCACCGGCACCGCGGGCACCAGGACCACCAGCCCCAGCGCCCAGTCCTGCACCAGCATGATGATCACGCCGACGACGATCGTCACCCCGTTGACCAGCAGGAACGTCAGCGGGAAGGCGAGGAACATGCGCAGCAGCATCAGATCCGTGGTGGCCCGCGACAGCAGCTGCCCGGACGGCCAGCGGTCGTGGAAGGCCACCGGCAGCCGCTGCAGACGCCGGTAGAGGTCCGCCCGCATCTCCGCCTCGACGTGCGACAGCGGCCGCGCCACCAGCCACCGCCGGAAACCGAACAGCAGGGCCTCCGCGAGCCCGAGCAGCAGCAGATACAACGCCCCGAGCCACACCCCCGCCGGGTCCCGGCCGGCGATCGGCCCGTCCACCATCCACTTCAGGACGAGCGGGATCACCAGCCCGATGCAGGACGCGACGATCGCGACGAACGCCGCGGTGAACAGCCGCACGCGCACGGGCCGGACGTACGGCCACAGGCGCAGCAGAGTGCGCACGGTGGAGCGTTCCCGCGCTGCCCCGGCCTTGCCGGCCGCGGCATCGGTTCCGGCGTCGGTTCCGGCTTCGGGGCCGGCTTCGGGGCCGGCTTGGTCGTCGGCTCCGGCGGAGGAGGGTGTCGTGGTGGCCATCAGCAGCGAGATTACGGAACGCCACTGACAGTTCCCACCGAGTTTCGGCCCGGTCGGGTTCGGTCTCCGGTCCTAGGACCGGGCCTGCCCGGGGCCCGGCTCCCGGCTGCCCGACCGGGCATCAGGGAGCGGGGCACGGCCCCTCGTTGACGGCGCGTGGCTCAGGGCCGCACCCGCAGCAGCAGCACCGTCCGCCCCGGCACCGTGATGTCCGTGCCCCCGGCGTGCAGGGTGCCCGGTGCGTCCGCCTGCTCCTCGCGGCCCGTGTCGACGACGACCTCGTACCGCTCCGCCCACGGCGGTCCCGGCAGGCGGAACGTCACCGGGTGCTCCCCGGCGTGGAGCACGGTGAGGAAGCTGTCGTCGGTGATGCGGGCCCCGTGCTCGTCGCGTCCGGGGATGTCGCGGCCGGAGAGGTACATGCCGAGCGTGGCGGCGGGCGCGAACCAGTCGTGCTCGGTCATCTCGGTGCCCCGCGGGGTGAACCAGGCCAGGTCGCGCAGCCCGTCCGCGGAGTGCGCACGGCCGGAGAAGAAGGCCCGGCGGCGCAGCACCGGATGCCGGTGGCGCAGCGCGATCAGCCGGGAGGTCAGGTCGAACAGGTTCCGCCAGGCGGGCTCCTGAAGCAGGCTCCAGTCCACCCAGCCCAGCTCGTTGTCCTGGCAGTAGGCGTTGTTGTTGCCGCGCTGGGTGCGGCCCATCTCGTCGCCGGCCACCAGCATCGGCACACCCGTCGACAGCAGCAGCGTGGTGAGCAGATTGCGCAGCTGGCGGCGGCGCAGCGCCAGGATGCGCTCGTCGTCGGTCTCGCCCTCCGCGCCGCAGTTCCAGGAGCGGTTGTCGTCCGTGCCGTCCCGGTCGCCCTCGCCGTTGGCCTCGTTGTGCTTGCGCTCGTAGGACACCAGGTCGCGCAGGGTGAACCCGTCGTGCGCGGTGACGAAGTTGACCGAGGCCCAGGGGCGCCGCCCGCCCCAGGCGTACAGGTCGCTGGAGCCGGAGAGCCGGTAGCCCATCTCCCGCACATCGGGCAGGGCGTGCCGCCAGAAGTCCCGCACGGCGTCGCGGTATCGGTCGTTCCACTCGGTCCACAGCGGCGGGAAGGCGCCCACCTGGTAGCCGCCGGAGCCGATGTCCCACGGCTCGGCGATGAGCTTCACCCGGCGCAGCACCGGGTCCTGGGCGATCACCGCGAGGAACGGGGAGAGCATGTCGACGTCGTGCATCGAGCGGGCCAGCGCCGCCGCCAGGTCGAAGCGGAAGCCGTCGACCCCCATCTCGGTCACCCAGTAGCGCAGCGAGTCGGTGATCAGGCGCAGCACCTGCGGCTGGACGACGTGCAGGGTGTTGCCGCAGCCGGTGTAGTCGGCGTAGCGGCGGGCGTCCGGCTGCAGCCGGTAGTAGCCGCGGTTGTCGATGCCCTTCAGCGACAGCGTGGGCCCGAGCTCGTCGGCCTCGGCGGTGTGGTTGTAGACCACGTCGAGGATGACCTCGATCCCGCCCGCGTGCAGGGCGCGCACCATCCGCTTGAACTCGCCGACCTGCTGCCCCCGGGTGCCCGTGGCCGCGTAGGCGGCGTGCGGAGCGAAGTAGCCGATGGAGTTGTAGCCCCAGTAGTTGCGCAGGCCGCGGCGGAGCAGATGGTCCTCGTGGGCGAACTGGTGCACCGGCAGCAGCTCCACCGCCGTCACCCCGAGCCGCACCAGATGCTCGATCGCCGCCGGGTGCGCCAGGCCCGCGTAGGTGCCGCGCAGCTCTGGAGGTATGCCGGGGTGCCGCTGGGTGAAGCCCTTGACGTGCAGTTCGTAGATCACCGAGTCCGCCCACGGCGTCTTCGGCCGGTGGTCGTCGGACCAGTCGTCGTCATCGTGGACGACCACGCCCTTCGGCACGAACGGCGCGGAGTCCCGGTCGTCGCGCACGGTGTCCGCGACATGCTGCTCCGGCCAGTCCCGCACGTGCCCGTACACCTCCGCCGGCATCGTGAAGTCGCCGTCCACCGCGCGGGCGTAGGGGTCGAGCAGCAGCTTCGCCGGATTCCAGCGGGCGCCGGTCCACGGGTCCCAGCGGCCGTGCACCCGGTAGCCGTAGCGCTGCCCGGGCATCACACCCGGCACGAAGCCGTGCCAGATCTCATGGGTCAGCTCGGTCAGCGGGGCCCGGCTCTCCCTGCCCTGGTCGTCGAAGAGGCACAGCTCCACCCCCTCCGCCCCGGCCGCCCACAGCGCGAAGTTGGTCCCCGCCACCCCGTCCGGGCCCACCCGGAACCGGGCGCCCCTCCCCGGTGGCCCGCTCTCCGGCCACCGCCTCCTGCTCGGCTGCGCTGGACACCTGTCAGCCTCCCGCGGCTCGTGGAACGACGGGGGACAGGGCTGCGGCCATGGTGCCGGCTCCGCCGCGGCTCACCCTGCGCGTCGTTCTCCCCACTGTTCTGCCCATCGCGTGCCTCGCACTCACGTTTCCCTCCGGGGCGGCCTGGTCGCTTCGGGGGAACGGCGACGTTTCCCGGGGACGAGGCCCGTCGTTGTGCATCGCGTGAGGCACGTACAAGGGCGCGCACGGCGCGCGTGGGCCGCGCTGGCCGCCGTAGTGACATGGGCAGGACTGCTCGCCGGGGCCGTCGGCTGCGGCCCGGACGGCCCGGTCGGCGGGGCGTTCGGGCCACCGGCCGCCGAGGACGTCATCCGGGTGGCGCCCGGGGACGGCGACAAGGACGTACGCCCCGGCGACCGGCTGCGGGTGTGGGTGCCCGACGGGCGGCTGGAGTCGGTGAAGGCCGTCAAGTCGCAGGACGCACGGGAGACGCCGGTGCCGGGCCGGGTCTCCGCCGACGGGCTGACCTGGACGCCCGACGAGAAGCGGCTGGCGCTGGCCGCCAAGTACACGATCGACGCGGTCGCCGTGGACGGCTCCGGACGCCGCTCCGCCCGCCACACCACGTTCACCACGCACGTCCCCGAGAAGCGCTTCATCGGCTATGTCGCCCCCGACGACCGCTCCACCGTCGGCACCGGGATGATCGTCTCCCTGGAGTTCAACCGCGCCATCAGGAACCGCGCCGCCGTCGAACGCGCCGTCCGGGTCCGCTCCGTACCGGCGGTCGAGATCCGCCCGCACTGGTTCGGCGCCTCCCGCCTCGACTTCCGCCCCCAGCACTACTGGAAGCCCGGCACCAAGGTGTCCGTCGAGCTGCGCCTGCGGGACGTCGAGGCGGCCCCCGGCGTCTACGGCCTGCAGCACCGCACCTTCACCTTCACCGTCGGCCGCAGCCAGGTGTCGGTGGTCGACGCCTCCCGCCACACCATGAAGGTCCACCGCGACGGCGAGCTGCTCGCCACCGTGCCGATCACCGCCGGGGCCGAGAAGACGCCCACCTACAACGGCAAGATGGTGATCACCGAGATGCTCGAGGTCACCCGCATGAACAGCCGCACGGTCGGCTTCGGCGGCGAGTACGACATCCCCGACGTCCCGCACGCCATCCGGCTGACCGACTCCGGCACCTTCCTGCACGGCAACTACTGGGCCGACACCGACGTCTTCGGCGAGGAGAACGTCAGCCACGGCTGCATCGGGCTGCGCGACGACAAGGGCGGCAACCCCGAGGCGCCCGGCGGCTGGTTCTTCGACCGCAGCCTGGTCGGCGACGTCGTCGAGGTGATCAACAGCAAGGACAAGTCCGTCGCCCCCGACAACGGCCTCGGCGGCTGGAACATGAGCTGGCAGGAGTGGAAGGCGGGCAGCGCCGTGCAGTGATCCCCCCGGGGGCGCCGCACCAGCTCCCGCGGATCTTGAAGGTGCGGCGCCCGTCCCGCGGACGCCGGGCGGCCGGTCCGCCGCGGCGGGGGCGGTTGAAGTTGGGACTGAATGGTGACATCGACGCCCGGTTCAACGCCCCTGGCCTGCGGTTAGGATGCGCCGGTGCGCGTGCGGTACGCGCGGGGGCGCGGGTCCGGCCAGGCCCGCCGAGGGGAGTGGCAAGTTGAACGTGGGGCCGATATCGGGGGCGTCGGTGGGGGCGCGGGGACGCGGCGGCACGCGGCGGCGTGCGGGCACCAGGCTGGCGGCGCTGGCACTCGGTGTGATGCTGGCGGCCACCGCCTGCGGCGGCGGGGGCACGAACGCCGGCTCGGGTGACGGCAAGGCCAAGGGCAAGGACTCCACCGCCGCGCAGAGCAAGCAGTCCGAGGCGGTCGTCACCATCGCGCCCAAGGACGGGGCGAAGTCCGTCAAGACCAGCGGCGCGCTGAAGGTGACCGCCGCCAAGGGCAAGCTCACCGAGGTCGTCGTCAAGGACCCGGACGGCGAGAAGATCGAGGGCCGGATATCCGGCGACGGCGCCACCTGGACGCCGTCCACCCACCTGGCCGTCTCCACCAAGTACACGGTGCACGCGGTCGCCAAGGACTCCGAGGGCCGCACCGCGGCCGAGGACTCCACCTTCACCACCCTGACACCGCAGAACACCTTCATCGGCAACTTCACCCCCGAGGACGGGGCGAAGGTCGGTGTCGGGATGCCGTTCTCCGTCCGCTTCACCCGGGGCATCACCGACCCGGACGCCGTCGAGCGGGCCATCCGCATCACCACCGAGCCGGCCGTCGAGGTCGAGGGCCACTGGTTCGGCAACGACCGCCTGGACTTCCGGCCCGAGAAGTACTGGAAGGCCGGCACCAAGGTCAGCGTCCACCTCAACCTCGACGGCGTCGAGGGCCGCCCCGGTGTCTACGGCGAGCAGGACAAGAAGATCTCCTTCACCATCGGCCGCAGCCAGGTCTCCGTGGTCGACGCCAAGAAGCTCAAGATGAAGGTCATGCGCGACGGGAAGGTCATCAAGACCATCCCCGTCACCACCGGCGCGCCCGGCTACGAGACCTGGAACGGCCAGATGGTCATCAGCGAGAAGCTGAAGGTCACCCGGATGAACGGCGAGACGGTCGGCTACGGCGGCGAGTACGACATCAAGGACGTCCCGCACGCCATGCGCCTGAGCACCTCCGGCACCTTCATCCACGGCAACTACTGGGGCGGCGACGCCTTCGGCAACCGCAACGCCAGCCACGGCTGTATCGGCCTGCGCGATGTGCGCGGCGGCTGGGACAAGAAGACCCCGGCGGCCTGGTTCTTCAAGAACTCCATGATCGGCGACGTGGTGATCGTGAAGAACTCCAAGGACAAGACCATCGCCCCCGACAACGGGCTCAACGGCTGGAACATGTCCTGGGAGAAGTGGAAGTCGTAAGTCCGCGCGCGGGACGAGACGTGACTCCCCGCGCGGGACGAGGCGTGATGCGCCCGTGAGACGGCGGCCCCGGTGTGAGGTACGGCACCGGGGCCGCCGGCGTTAGCCCCCGTTAACCTGCTCTCATGACCGTGAATCTCGAAGTCGCCGAGGGCGTCGGCACGCTGCGCCTGGACCGCCCGCCCATGAACGCGCTGGACATCGCCACCCAGGACCGGCTCAAGGAACTCGCCGAGGAGGCCACCCGCCGCGACGACGTGCGGGCCGTGGTGATCTACGGCGGGGAGAAGGTGTTCGCGGCCGGCGCGGACATCAAGGAGATGCAGGCCATGGACCACACCGCGATGGTCCTGCGCGCCCGCGCCCTGCAGGACTCCTTCACCGCGGTGGCCCGCATCCCCAAGCCGGTGGTGGCCGCGGTCACCGGCTACGCGCTCGGCGGCGGCTGCGAGCTGGCGCTCTGCGCCGACTACCGCATCGCCGCGGAGAACGCCAAGCTGGGCCAGCCGGAGATCCTGCTCGGCCTCATCCCGGGCGCGGGCGGCACCCAGCGCCTGGCGCGGCTGATCGGCCCGTCCAAGGCGAAGGACCTGATCTTCACCGGCCGCCAGGTCAAGGCCGACGAGGCGCTGGCGCTGGGCCTGGTGGACCGGGTGGTGCCCGCCGAGGAGGTGTACTCCGCCGCGCACGCCTGGGCGGCGAAGCTCGCGCAGGGGCCGGCGATCGCGCTGCGCGCGGCCAAGGAGTCCATCGACACCGGCCTGGAGACGGACATCGACACCGGTCTCGCCGTGGAACGCAACTGGTTCGCGGGCCTGTTCGCCACCGAGGACCGGGAGCGCGGTATGCGCAGCTTCGTGGAGGAAGGGCCGGGCAAGGCGAAGTTCCTCTGACGGCGAGGTGAAAACCTGCGCCAGGGCTTGCAATTGACGCGATGTCTGATTCCAGTCCCTCGGCAGGGCGGTTTATGGCAGCCTTAAGGGCGCCTTAAGCCCGCCTTGTCGAGGGAGTCCGTCGATTGCCGCAGAGCGAGCCGTCTCCGCAGGTGAGGCAGGGTGCCGACGGCCGCGAAATGCCTCTGGCATATGACGGCGGACCGGTGCGGAAGAGGGGCGCACAGGGGGCGTATTCCTCCGGAACGGCCCCCGGGGCCGCCCCCGGCGGTCATGATGGGGGCATGGCGGGGCTGGAGGGTATGGAACAGCCGCGGGGAGACGGACGTGCCACTGCGTCGCGCTGGTCGCCGACGGTCGAGGACGAACGCGCCCTGAAGGCACTGGAGTTGTTCGGCAACCCCACGGAGCAAGAGGTTCCGTTGCCGTCCCGTCCCGAGTCCGCGGCCACCGCCCGCCGACTGGTCCAGATGGTGATCCTGCGCCAGTGGGGCCTCAACGCCAGGACCACCGAGGACGCCGTCTTACTCGTCTCCGAGCTGGTCGGCAACGCCGTACGCCACACCGGCGCCCGCGTCTTCGGGCTGCGGCTGCGCCACCGCCGCGGCTGGATCCGTATCGAGGTCCGCGACCCGTCCCGCGGCCTGCCCTGTCTGATGCCGGTCCAGGAGATGGACATCAGCGGACGCGGCCTCTTCCTCGTCGACACACTGGCCGACCGCTGGGGCGTCGACCTGCTGCCCCGCGGCAAGACCACCTGGTTCGAGATGCGCGTCACCGACCGCTGAGCGCGCGTCCCGCGTCACCGACCGCTGAGTCCGTCCCGCGTGTCGGTCTTCGGATGCGTCCCGCGCCACCGGTCGCCGGGCGCGTCCTTGAGTCTCCACCCGCTGGAGACACCACACTCCTCGCCATGAACGAAGACGGCACCGAGCTGTTCACCATCGGTGAGCCGGCCCGCGCCACCGGCCTGTCCGTGCGCACCATCCGCTACTGGTCCGACGAGGGCGCCCTGCCCCCGGCGGCTACCGCCTCTACGACGCCGCAGCAGCGGCCCGCCTCGAGCTGATCCACGACCCTGCGCGAACTGGGCCTGTCGCGCCGGCGGACGTCCGCCGGATCCTGGCCGGCGAGACCACCGTCGCCCCCGGAATCGCCCCGCGCCGCCGGGATCCTGCGCGACCTGATCGGCGACGCCGACCCCGCCGCCGTGAAGGAGCGCCTCGCCGCGGGCACCGACCCGCGCCTCGCCCGCTACCGCGCGCTCAACGCGATCGTGAACGGCCAGGACCCCCCCGCCTCCTAATGAGGCGGAGTTCGCCTGGGTGGTCGCCGCACTGGACGCGAGGGCGGCCAGCTAATCTGACCTGCGACAGCAAGCCAGTACGAACAGCACATGAACGAGGGGCGGATCGGTGGCGGACATCGAAGAAGCGCGCAAGCAGTTCGAGCGGATCGACACGAACGGGGACGGTTACATCACCGCTGCCGAGTTCAAGACCGCTCTGGCCCAGGGCGGCGACTGGAACGTCACCGAGGCGGTCGCCGAGGCGATCATCGCCAGCCGCGACCTCGACGGCGACAAGCTGCTGTCCTTCGACGAGTTCTGGGCCCACCTGAACAAGTGACCCGCGGCGCCGGATGACCCGAAGCGCAAGGGCCCGGTCTCGCGGCCGGGCCTCAGGCGCCGCCGGCCCACTCCTTCAGCGCCGCCTTGCCGGCGAAGTCGGCGACGTTCTTGTCCAGCGGGTCGTCGGTGTACTGGTGGAAGCGCCACTTGGCCTTGATGCGGGGCTTGCCCGCGGTGACGTAGTCGGCGATCCACAGGCCGTCGCCGGCGTAGGAGGTGGTGTCCACGTTGAGCCAGAAGTTGCGGTTGCAGTAGAGGATCACCCGGTGGTCCGGGCGGAGTGCCTTCACCTTGCGGATGAAGGAGTCCTTCTCCGCGTTGCCGGCCCGGGTCCCGTCGCCCGTGGTCTCCCAGTCGACGGCGAGGATGTCCCCGGCGCGTTCCGGGGCCTTGGAGACGAAGTACTCGGCCTGGGCGGTGAGATTGCCCGGCCAGAGGAAGTGGTAGAAGCCGGTCACCAGACCGGCGTCGCGGGCCGTCCTGGTCTGGGCGGCCAGCTTGGGGTTGACGTAGGAACGGCCCTCGGTCGCCTTGATGAAGACGAAGGAGAGGCCGTCGGTGTCGTAGGACGAGGGCTGGTACGAGCTGACGTCGATACCGCGCAGCATGATGCTCCCGAAGTGCCGGGGGATGTTCTGGAATCAAGGATTCCCCCGGCACTTCGCGGCAACCGTGTCAGTCCGTGACGTCGGCCCCCGTCGGCAACGGCGGCTCCGCCTCGGCCCGTTGGAACTCCTCGTCGGTGAGGACCCGGGAGCGGAGCAGGAAGCGGACGCCCTCGGGCGCCTCCAGCGAGAAGCCGCTGCCCCGGCCGGGCACCACGTCGACGGTGAGGTGAGTGTGCCGCCAGTACGCGTACTGGTCGGCGCTCATCCAGAACGGTGTGTCACCGGCGACATGTCCGAGCAGGACGTCACAGGCGCCGACCCGGAACTCGCCGCGCGGGTAGCACATCGGTGCGCTGCCGTCGCAGCAGCCGCCGGACTGGTGGAACATCAGCGGACCGTGCATGCCCTTCAGTCTGTTCACCAAGTCCGCGGCTGCCTGCGTCAGTTCGACCCGGGTCACGCGCGCTCCCATCAGAAGAAGCCGAGCTTCTTGGCCGAGTAGCTCACCAGCAGGTTCTTGGTCTGCTGGTAGTGGTCGAGCATCATCTTGTGCGTCTCGCGGCCGATGCCGGACTTCTTGTAGCCGCCGAACGCCGCGTGCGCCGGGTAGGCGTGGTAGCAGTTGGTCCACACCCGGCCCGCCTTGATCTCGCGGCCCATGCGGTAGGCGGTGTTGCCGTCCCGCGTCCACACGCCGGCGCCCAGGCCGTACAGGGTGTCGTTGGCGATCTTCAGGGCCTCGTCGACCGAGTCGAACCTGGTCACCGACACCACCGGGCCGAAGATCTCCTCCTGGAAGATCCGCATGTCGTTGGTGCCCCGGAAGATCGTCGGCTCGATGTAGTAGCCGCCCTCGAGGCCCTCCACCGTGCGCGGACCGCCGCCGGTGAGCAGCTCGGCGCCCTCCTTCTTGCCGATGTCGATGTAGGAGAGGATCTTCTCGTACTGGTCGTTGCTGGCCTGCGCGCCGATCATGGTCGCCGGGTCCAGCGGGTTGCCGCTGACGATGGCCTTGGTGCGCTCGACGCAGCGGGCCATGAACTCGTCGTAGATCGACGAGTGGATCAGCGCCCGGGACGGGCAGGTGCATACCTCGCCCTGGTTGAGCGCGAACATCACGAAGCCCTCGACGGCCTTGTCCAGGAAGTCGTCGTCGGCGGCCGTCACGTCCGGCAGGAAGATGTTGGGCGACTTGCCGCCCAGCTCCAGCGTGACCGGGATGATGTTCTCGCTG
This sequence comes from Streptomyces thermocarboxydovorans, assembly GCF_039524635.1. Classification (NCBI taxonomy): domain Bacteria; kingdom Bacillati; phylum Actinomycetota; class Actinomycetes; order Kitasatosporales; family Streptomycetaceae; genus Streptomyces; species Streptomyces thermocarboxydovorans. The sequence continues at coordinate 21,489 of NZ_BAAAGU010000044.1, forward strand.
GCGTACTGCATGATCAGGCGGCCGGTGGTGGTCTCACCGGTGAACGCCACCTTCGCGATGCGCGGGTTGGAGGCCAGCGGCTTGCCCGCCTCCACGCCGAAGCCGTTGACGACGTTGAGCACGCCCGGCGGCAGCAGGTCGGCGATCAGCTCGACCACGTACAGCAGGCTGGCCGGGGTCTGCTCGGCGGGCTTGATGACCACGCAGTTTCCGGCGGCCAGCGCGGGCGCCAGCTTCCACGCGGCCATCAGGATCGGGAAGTTCCACGGGATGATCTGGCCGACCACGCCCAGCGGCTCGTGGAAGTGGTACGCCACCGTGTCCGCGTCGATCTCCGCGATGCTGCCCTCCTGGGCGCGCACCACCCCGGCGAAGTACCGGAAGTGGTCCACGGCGAGCGGGATGTCGGCCGCCAGCGTCTCGCGCACCGGCTTGCCGTTCTCCCAGGTCTCCGCGACGGCGATCTTCTCCAGGTTCTCCTCGATCCGGTCGGCGATCCTGTTGAGGATGTTCGCCCGCTCGGTGGTGGAGGTGCGGCCCCACGCGGGCGCGGCGGCGTGCGCGGCGTCCAGCGCCAGCTCGATGTCCGCGGCGGAGGAGCGGGCCACCTCGCAGATGACCTTGCCGGTGACCGGGCTCGGGTTCTCGAAGTAGCGGCCTTCGACGGGGGCGACCCACTTTCCGCCGATGAAATTGTCGTACCGGCTGTTGAAGGCGACGATGCTGCCGTCCGTGCCGGGCTGCGCGTACACCATGGCGGCTCTCCTCGGGGGATGGTGAGTTGCGGTGGTCCGACGGACCGTGCCGTCGTGATGCCGCTCACTGTGACTCCCCGAGGTTGGCGGGAGGTTGGCGCCGGAACGGCGCCCTTCTCAGTCGCGCAGCGCGGTGCTGAGCCGGCCCACCGCGATCGGGCGGCGGGTGTCGCCGGGCGCCAGCAGCCGCAGCGCCCGCTGGTGCACCTCCGCGTCGTACGGGGCCCGTTCGCCATAGCTCAGGCTGTGCTGGGGATCGGTGCTGGCCAGGACCGCCTCGCGCACGGCGACCTCCAGCTGGGCCCGCCATTCGACGATGCCGGGCGCCTCGGAGCGGGGCAGCAGCGGCCCGCCGTAGTGGCGCAGGGCGGTGGTGAGATCGCCCTGCTTCAGCGCGCGCAGCACGTCCACCGCGTCGCAGGAGACGGGGCCGGTCAGGGCGTAGCGGCGCGGCGCGATCCCGCCGCCCAGCGCGCGCCGCAGATGGGAGACCTCCGCCTTGAACGTGGACGCGGTGACCGGGCGGTCGCCGTACAGCGCCTCCCGCAGCCGGTCGGCGGTGAAGCCCTCCGGCTCCAGCGCCAGCAGGGTGAGGATCTCCAGCTGGCGCGGGCGCAACGGCAGCGGGGCGCCGCCGCGTTCGGCCCGCTCGGCGCCCAGGCAGGTCAGCCGCACGGGCGCGCCGGACGGCGCGGGCGGCTGCGCGGGCAGCTCGGTGCGCAGCCGGCTCTCGATGGCGGACACCAGGGAGCGGACCGTGGACATCGCGAGCGGGTGCGAGCGGTCCCAGGTGGTGGACAGGTCCAGCACGCCGAGGATGCGGCCGTCGGGTGCGTGCACCGGAGCGCAGTAGCAGACCCAGCCGTGCAGCGCGCTCACCAGGTGCTCGGCGGAGAAGACGGTGCTCGGGCGGCCGGTGCGCAGCGCCAGCGACAGGGCGTTGGTGCCCATGGCGGGCTCGTCCCAGCGGCCGCCGGGCGCGAAGTTGACCCGCTCGGCGCGGGCCCGCATGGTGCGTCCGCCGCAGGTCCACAGGATGGTGCCGGACTCGTCGGTCACGGCGCTGACAAAACCGGCGTCCTCGGCGATGCTGCGCAGCTCGTCCGCCAGGTCGTCGACCGGCCGGCGCAGCGGCGACCCGGCCCAGCGGCGGGCCACCGAACCGTCCTCGGACACGGGCGCGCTGTCCAGCCGCGGGTCCACCATGACCAGGGAGCGGCCCCACGACTCGGTCACCTCGGGCCGCAGCGCCCCTCGGGCCGGCGGAACGGCCCCGACCGCCTTGCGGCCGGCCACCCAGCGGGACCACTCGTCCTCCAGCGTCGCCCTGCGCTGCCAGAGGTCGCTGTCGCTGCGCTGTGACATCTGCTTCCCTGTCGTCGAACGGGGACAGTCGGCCATTGTCCGCCGGAGCGGACCGGAGCACACCTGTCCATTCGGACGGGTACGCGCGCTCCGGTCGGACGGGTTCCGCCCGTGGACGCGCATGTCTACGGTGGTGCTCGGTGAGGACGTAAGGGTCAGTCGGTCTGTTGTAAGAGTTATCCGACAGCGAAGCGGCAAAATCAAGGTTTCACTTATGTTGCCGGCCTCGACTGCAGCAACGATCCGGGGAGGTCGCGTGGCGCTCATTCCAGGGCCGGTGGTCACCGATCGGGAACCGAGTGCCGACTGGAGCGGTGACCAGCGGTGGGAGCTGGCCGGACCGCAGCCGACCGGCGCGGAGGCCGCCCCGCAGCCCGCCCGGCTGGCCAAGTTCCATGTGCCCGAGATCGTCTTCGGGCCCGGCTCGCTGGCCGAGATCGGCCACTGCGCGCTGCGGCTCGGCGGCCGCCGGCCGTTCCTGGTCACCGACCCGGGGCTGATCGAGGCCGGGTGGGTGGAGGAGGCCGCCGGTCATCTGCGCCGGGTCGGCCTGCGCCCCGTGATCTGGCACGACGTGACCCCCAACCCCAAGGACCACGAGGTCGAGGCCGGGTTCGGGCGGTACGTGGAGAGCGGCTGCGACGTGATCGTGGGCGTCGGCGGCGGCTCCGTCATCGACGCCGCCAAGGGCGTGGCGATCCTGGCGTCCAACGGCGGCCACATCCTCGGCTACGAGGGCGTGGACCGGGTGGTGCAGCCGATCCCGCCGACCGTGATGGTGCCGTCCACCTCGGGCACCGGCGCCGATGTGTCGCAGTTCGCGGTCATCACGGACACCACCCAGCACATCAAGATCACCATTGTCAGCCGGACCCTGGTCCCGGAGATCTCCGTCATCGACCCGCGGCTGCTGACCACCATGCCGGACTGGCTGAACGCGGCGACCGGCCTGGACGCGCTGACCCACGCGATCGAGGCGTTCGTGTCCCGGGCGCACAATCCGCTCACCGACATCCACGCCCTGCACGCCGTCGAACTGATCACCCGGAACCTGGTGCGCACCCGGATCCAGCCGAAGGACTTCGGCGCCCGGCTCGCCATGGCGCAGGCGTCGCTGGAGGCCGGGATGGCCTTCACCAACGCCATCCTCGGCGCCACCCACGCCATGAGCCACCAGGTCGGCGGACTGCTGGACGCGCCGCACGGCGTGGTCAACGGCGTGCTGCTGCCGCATGTGATCCGCTTCAACGCCCAGGCGTGGCCGGAGCGTTTCGCCGCCCTCGGCGCGGCGGCCGGGATCCCCACCGACGGCGTCCCTCCCTACGAGGTGGCGCTCCAGCTGGCCGATCTGGTGCGCGCGCTCGCCGACGACCTGGGCGTGCCCAAGGGGCTGGCGAGCCTCGGGGTCGCGGAGTCCGACGTGTCCGTACTGGCCCGCACCACCCTGAAGGACGCGTGCATGGCCACCAACCCGCGCGACATCGACCGGCACGCCGCCGAGACGCTGTTCCGCGAGGCGCTGTGAAGCGCCACGGCCACCGGGCGAGGCGAGCCGGATGAGCAGCGTTCCCGAACGGTCCCCGTGGACCGACGACCTGGGCGTCCTCACCGGGCTGCGGTCGGGCAAACGGTCCTACTACCCCGCCTATGTGCGCTCCATGGAGCGGCTGGAGCGGACCGTGGAGGCCCTGGACGGCATCTCCCGCGCGCTGGTGCGCACCGCCGAGGGGCCGCGCGCCCTGGTGGAGGCCGTGATCCGGGCGGCTGCCGAGCATCTGCAGGCCCGCCGGCTGCTGCTGGTGGTCGCCGACGGGGCGCTGCGGGCGGCCCGGCCGCGCTTCCTGCTCTACGCCGACGACGTGCTGATCGACGACGAGACCCGGGTGCCCGCCGAGGCGCGCGAGCACCTGGCCGTGCTGCGCACCCGGCCCTGGGAGGCCGAGGCACCCGCCGGGGGCGGCGGCTGGGTGCGGGCGCCGATGACCCTGGACGACGAGCCGGTCGGCGGCATCGCCGCCCAGCCGGGCCCCGGCGTGGAGGTCGCGGACACCGACCTCGCGGTGCTGCGGGTGCTCGCCAACCAGGCCGCCGTCGCCCTGCACAACACCTACCTCTTCCACGCCGCGACCGCGCTGCGCGGCCGCACCGAGGAGCTGTCGGAGGCCGCCGAACGCCAGGCCAGGGACCTCGCCGCGCGAAGCGCGGAACTCGCCGAGACCCAGGCCCGCCTGTTCGACGCGATGCGCCGGCAGACGCTCGACGACGAACGCCACCGCATCGCCCGCGAACTGCACGACAGCGTCACCCAGTACGTGCTCAGCGCGGGCATGACGATGGAGGTGTGCCGGGCCGAACTGGAGGCGCTGGGCGGTCCCGCGGCCCGGATCGCCGGGCGGCTCGCCGAGGCCAAGGACCTCAACCGGCAGGCCGTGGAACGGCTGCGCGCCTCCATCTACGCGCTGCACCACACCGAGGAGCCCCCGGGACCGCTGCCGGTGATGCTGGAGCGGCTCTCCACGGTGCACCTGCCCACCGCGCTGGACGTCCGGGTGGAGGTCCGGGGCCGTCCGGTGCCGCTGCCGCCGCGCGCCGAGCAGTCCGTGCTCCGGCTGACCGGCGAGGCACTGTTCAACTCCGCCACCCACGGCAAGGCCGCCCGCGCCCTGGTCCGGCTCCGCTATCAGCCGGACGTGCTGGTGCTGACCGTCTCCGACGACGGCACCGGAGACCCCGCGCATCTGCGGCGGGTGCTGGCGCTGTCCCGGGCCGCCGACCTGTCCGGCCGGCACCGCGGCCTCGCCAACATGGTGGCCAGGGTCGAGGAGCTCGGGGGCAGCCTGACCATCCGCCGCTCGAAGCTGGGCGGCGTCCTGCTGCGGGCCCGCATCCCGCTTCCGGTACGCGTCGACGAGGAGACGGCCGATGACCGCTGACACGACCGCTGACACCCTTCAGGGCAGCACCGACACCCTGCGGATCGTGCTGGTGGACGATCACGCGATCGTCCGGCACGGGCTCAGGTCGATCCTGGAGCGCGAGAGCGACCTCGAGGTGGTCGGCGAGGCCAGCACCGCCGCCGAGGCCGAGGCCGTCGTCGACCGGGTACGGCCCGCGATCGTGCTGCTGGACCTGAAGCTGTCCACCGGGGCCGACACCGAGGGCCTGGAGCTGTGCGCGAGCCTGACCCGCCGCCACCCGGGACTGGCGGTGCTGGTGCTGACCACCTTCCTCGACGACAACCTCGTGGTCGAGGCGATCCGCCACGGCGCGCGCGGCTATGTCGTCAAGGACGTCGACACCACCGAACTGCTGCGCTCGATCCGGGCCGTGGCCCGCGACGAGAGCGCCTTCGACTCGCACGCCGCCGCGGCGATGGTCCGCTCGATGCGGGTGGGGCCCGAACAGCCCCGGTTCACCGAACGCGAGCTGAAGGTCCTGCCGCTGCTCGCCCGCGGGCTCAGCAACCGCGAGATCGGCGCGGAGCTGTACATCTCGGAGACCACCGTCAAGTTCCACGTGCGCAACATCATGCGCAAGATGGACGTCGGCAGCCGCGCCGAGGTCGTCTACGAGGCCAGCAAACTGGGCGTGATCTGAGGTCCGGCCTGGTCTTCTGTGCTCCTCGGTGTCGCTCGGGGTGCTCCTCCGGGTCACCGGCCGGGCTCGAGGACCAGCCAGCCGCCGTGGTACGAGTCGACGGCGTACGGCACCCGGGTGCGGCGGCCGAGCGCGGCGAGCCGGTCCGGGTCGAAGCAGCGCACATGCCCGTACGCGGCGGTCGGCTCGTCCTCGTAGGGCACGGCCACCACTACCCGGCGGCGCGCCAGCCGCAGCGCCTCCCGGACCACGGTGTCCCCGTGCCCGGGTTCCAGGTGCTCCAGGACGTGGATGACGGTCACGGTGTCCACCGACCGGTCGGGCAGCGGCACCCGCGCCGCGTCGCACACCAGCGTCGCCAGGGCGGTGCCCCGCGCCCGCGCGACCTCGGCCAGCAGCCGCATGGTGCCCCGGGAGAGGTCGGACGCGGTCACCGCGCCCTGCCGCCGCTCGGCGAGCAGCAGCGGCAGGAACCCGAAGCAGGAGCCCAGGTCCAGCACCGAGCCCTGGCCGACGAGTTCGAGGGCCCGGCCGTAGACGGGGGCGAACCCGGCGATCGACGAGTGCGCGGCGTCGGCCGGCCGGTGCGCGCACCGCCGGATCCGGGCGAGGGTGTTGTCGTAGAAGGTGGTCCAGGCGGCCAGCGGGCCGTCCACACAGGAGCGCACCACTCCCGTGAACACCCGCTCGAAGACATCGTTCCCGGACAGCCAGCCCGGCGCGAACAGCTCCTCGGCGAGCAGTCCCGCCAGATCGTTGTCCAGCTGATCGGGGCGCAGCCAGTGCCCCAGCTCGACCCGCCGGCCGCGGCGGCGCAGGCTGAAGTGCTCGGTGCGGACGATGGGATCCGGCACCGTGGCGCAGCCGGGACGCTCGCGCACCACGTGCACCACCGCGTCGGTGTACCGGCCGGGCGCACCGGGCGCCAGCGGGTCGATGCGGCGCGCGGCGACGGCGATGCGCGGCGGGGAAACGCTCATGACGGCTGCTCCGCCGGAGGATCTGCCACGGTGCTCATCGGCCGGTCGCCTCCGCGGCCAGCCGGTGGGCCACGCGCTCCAGCCCGGCGAGGTCGCCCACCACCTGCACCCGGTCGCAGTGCTCCGCGTACCGGGGCAGGTCGCAGGCGCCCAGGGACCAGGACCAGCGCGGCTCCGGGGTGAGCCAGACCGTCTGCCGCACCCTGCGGGTGATCTCCTCGAAGGCGGCCAGCCCCGGCGGGTTGCCGTTGCCCCGGCCGTCGCCGAGCACCAGCAGCGTGGTGCGCCGGCCGAGCGCGGGGGAGTGCTCGGCCAGCAGCAGCTCCAGCGTCCGGCCGTAGTCGGAGGTGGCGTCCACATCGAGCAGACCGCCCGCCGGCAGCCCGTCGAAGACCAGGCCGAGCGCCTTGTGCAGCGGGTGCTCCGCGAACAGCTCGGTGATCTCGACGGGTTCGTCGACGAAGGCGAACGAGCGGACCTGACCGAACAGGGACTGCAGTCCGTGCACCAGATGCAGGGTGAAGCGGGCGGTGGCGCGCACCGACAGCGACACGTCCGCGAGGACGACCAGCCGCGGCCGGTCCTCCGCGCGGGTCACCGTGACCGGCCGGAACGGCACACCGTCGTAGCGCATATTGCGGCGCATGGTGCGGCCCGGGTCGACCCGGCCCCGGGGCGTGGCGCGCCGGCGGCTGGTGAGCGCCCCGCCCAGGGTGCGGCCCACCCGCCGCAGCGCCTCCTCCAGCTGCTCCCGCTCCGCCTCGTCGATGCTCTCGGTGCGGGCGCGACCGGCGATCCGGGCCGACTCCACGGCCACCGCCTCGAGCTCGGCGAGCCGGTCCAGATGGCGGGCGAGCAGCTCGGGCAGCCGGTCGACGACACCGGCCAGCGGGCCGCGCGCGCCGGCGGCGTCGTCCCGTTCGTCGTCGGACGCGCCGGACGGGCGGCCGAGCAGGGCGTCCGCCTGCGCCACAGACAGCTCGGTGCCGAGCCGGTGACCGGTGCCGGGGGCGAGCCGTCCGGGCACCCCGGCGCCGTGCAGGCGCTCCGTCTCCAGCTGCACCGAGGGGGTGCCCGCGGCGTCCGTGCCGCCGTCCTCCGACAGCACGATCTCGTCGGTCATCGAGGCCAGGTCGATCTTGTTGGCCTCCTGGTGCAGGTTGTACTGCTCGGCCAGGTCCCGCTGGTCGAAGTAGTCGCGGATGTCGGACGGCTTGCCGTGGCTGTGGCCCTGCTGCGGAGTCCCGGCCGGTTCCTCGGAGACGGTGTACGACTCCAGCTCCCCGGTGTCGGTCAGGTCGTCGTGGGCGTGATCGTGGCCGTGCCCGCCGGCGTCCCGCGCCACCGGGCGCAGCGCGAAGAACGCGGTGAACAGCTCGTCGAACAGCTCGTCGTCCCGCCGGTCCTTGACCAGCGTCATCCGCAGCGCCTCCCGCAGGGTCTCCCGGTCGGCGAGCACACCGGGCTGGGCGGCCCCGCGCATGGCGTCCACCGCCTCCGACGCGGAGACCCGCATCCCGGACAGCCGCAGCAGGCGGACGAATCGGTGCACCCCGGCTTCCATCTCCCACCCCCGGTTCAGCCGTCGCCGGTGCGGCGGCGGGCCACGGCGGCGAAGGCGCGGGCACCCTGGCCGGAACCGGGCTCGGCGCGGCGGACGGGGCCAGGACCGGGCGAGCCGTAGTAGCCGTCGTCGTGCCGGCCCGGCAGGTCCTTGGCCTTGCGCACCTCACGGCCGTCAGGCCCGTCGAGCGCGGCGGGCCCGGCGTCGGGGTCGTCGCCGGTGTCGCGGTGCTGCCCGTTGTGCCGGTGGGGGTGCCCGTCGTGGTGGTGACCGTCGTGGTGATGGCCTCCGTGGTGAGGGTGCCCGTCGTGGTGGTGGCCCCCGTGAAGGTGCCCCGGCTCGGGCAGCTCCCGGTTGGGGTCGACCAGGCGGGGCAGCACCTCCTGGGCGCGCCCGAGATCGCGCTCGTACTTGAGCACCACCCCCGCGGTCTCGGCGAGGACCACCGGATCGAGTTCCTCCACGCCGAGCACGGCGAGCGTGCGGGCCCAGTCGATGGTCTCCGAGATGCTCGGGCTCTTGCGCAGCGGCAGCTCGCGCAGCCCCCGGACCACCTCGACCAGGTGCCGTGCCGCGGCCTCCGGCAGCCCCGTCCGCTTCGACCGCACGATCTGAAGCTCGCGTTCCGCGTCCGGGTAGTCCAGGAAGAGGTGCAGGCAGCGGCGCTTGAGCGCGGCGGACAGATCACGGGTGTTGTTCGAGGTCAGCACGACGAACGGCGGGACCTTCGCGGTGAAGGTGCCGACCTCCGGGACCGACACCTGGTACTCGGCGAGGCACTCCAGGAGCACGGCCTCCAGCGCCTCGTCGGCCCGGTCGACCTCGTCGATCAGCAGCACGGAGGGCTGCTCGCCGCGCACCGCGTCCAGCAGGGGGCGCGGCGCGAGGAACCGGTCGGAGAAGAACACGCTGTCCTGCTCCGCGATCCTGCGCACCGCCGAGGCCAGGTCGGGGGCGTCGGCCGTGAGGTCGCCGATCTTGTCGCGCAGCATCTGGGTGTAGAGCAGCTGCTTGCCGTAGTCCCACTCGTACAGGGCCCGGCTCTCGTCCTGGCCCTCGTAGCACTGCAGCCGCAGCAGCCGGCGCCCGGTGACCGCGGCGAGGGTCTTGGCCAGCTCGGTCTTGCCGACCCCGGCCGGGCCCTCCAGCAGCACCGGCTTGTTCAGCCGGGTCAGCAGGAACACGGTGGTGGCGAGCCGCCGGGAGGCGATGTAGCCGTGGGCCGCGAGCCGTTCGGCGACGTCGTCGACCGAGGCGAACGCGTAAGTCTCGGCGGGGTTCTCGGTGTCCTCGGTGGGGATGGTGTGCACGTGTCCTCCGTCCGTCGGGGGGACGCCGGGGAAGCGGGGGCGGGGCGACGATGACCTCGGGGCGTCTCCCCGCCCCCGTACCTGCCGGGCGTCGCCGGGGAGCGCTCAGCCGAGCAGGTCGTCCAGGTCGCCGGTCATGCAGTGCTCGACGACCGGGCGGACGGTGTCGAAGGTGCACTCCTTGGCGTTGCCCGGGGTGCAGGCGTCGCCGAGGACGTGGTGGGTGATGCGGTCGACGTCGGCCGCGTCGCCCGCGATCTCCTTGGCCCGCTCGTAGAACTTCGTCGGGCCCTGGCCCAGGCGGTTCTTGGAGTAGGTGTCCTGGCGGACGTCGGTGAACTTCTCCGGGATGCCGACGTCGCGCAGCAGCCGGATGCCCGCGGCGAGCGCCGCCTCGGCCGCCTTGACCTTGGTCATGCCGTGGGTGTCCACGCCCATCGCCTCGGCGATGTCCGCGAACCGCTCGTAGTGCGTGGGCATGTTGAACGCCCACACGCGGGGCAGCGCGATGGCGTTGTTGAGGCCGTGGTGGGTGTCGTAGAAGGCGCTCACGGCGTGCGAGATGGAGTGGATGATGCCCAGGCCGCCCGAGTTGAACGCCTGCGCCGCGATGTACTGGGCGTACATCATGCCCTCGCGTCCGGCCAGGTCCTGGCCGTTCCACACCGCCTGCCGCAGGTGACGTGCCGTCAGCCGGATGGCGTGCAGCGCGTTGCCCAGCGACGGCTGGAAGTTGAGCCGGGAGACGTACGGCTCGGAGGCGTGGGCGAGGACGTCGAAGCCGCACTGGGCGGTGTAGTCCAGCGGGCAGTCGTAGTACAGCGTCGGGTCGTCGATGGCGAGGGAGGCCACCGCGGCGTCGTCGAAGGCGACGTACTTGTGCGGATTGTCCGGGTCGGTGGTGGTGTCGGTGATGACGTACGCCCACGAGGTCTCCGAACCGGTGCCGGCCGTGGTGGAGACCGCGATGTGCGGCGGGTTCTTGGGGTTCTCGGACTTGTTGAAGCCCTCGAAGTCGTTGACGTTGCGGCCGTCGTGGGCCACCGAGATCCGGGCGCCCTTGCAGGCGTCGTGCGCGGAGCCGCCGCCGATGGAGACGAAGGAGTCGCAGGCGTTCTCCTGGTACAGCGCCACGGCGTCCATGACGTTGTAGTCCTTGGGATTGGACTCGACCTTGTCGTACAGCACGACCTCAAGGCCGTGGTACTTCAGCGACTCGACGATCTTGTGCACGGTGTCGCTGCCGCGCAGACCCGTGGTCATCACCAGCGTCCGCCGGAACCCCAGCTTCTTCGCCTCCGGACCGATCAGCTCATGGGCGCCGGGGCCCATCAGCGCCCGGGGGAAGGGGTGGAACTCCTTGATGGGGAAGGGCTTGAGAAGTTCTTCGACCTGCATGATCGCGACTGTCCTTTCCGCGCGGTGATCCGCGCGAGCTGCGTCGACTGCTCCGTCGCCGGCGGCGCAGGGTCCGGGGGAGCACGGACGTGCCGGCAGTGTGCGGCGGGCTTCACCCTCCGGGAACGGCGCTGCGGGCGACACCGGCCGCACGGGCGGCAGATCGGCACGGAAGGACAGTCCCGGCCCCCTCCGGTCGCAGGGGCCGGCCCGGGAACACCGGCGCCGTGCGGCCCGGCCCTGTCCGACCGGGCAGGGCTGGGGCGGCCGGAAGCAGGGCGAACGGCGCCGTGGCCCCGCCCTAGCGTCGGCATCGGGCCGGTGCCGCGAATGCGAGCGCCGGACCCCTCACCTCATCCGCCCCCCTTCTCAGGAGGCTTGTCATGCCCGCAGTCCAGGACGAGAACCGCGTCGCCGAGCCGGAGGCCACCGCCCCGGCGCCCGTCTCGGCGGACGGTGACGTGAGCGAGGAGGTCCTCGTCGAGGAGGTCTCCATCGACGGCATGTGCGGCGTCTACTAGGCCGGCCGCGATGACCACCCCGGCCTTCGACACCGCGCGCCCGTACCGGCTCAGCCCGAGTGTCGCGCTGCGCCCCGAACCGTTCGGGGCGCTCGCCTACCACTTCGGCAACCGCCGGCTGTCGTTCCTCAAGGCGCCCGAACTCCTCGAGCTGGTCCAGCGCCTGGACGGCCGCACCAGCGTGCGGGACGTGCTGGCCGGGGTGCCCGAGCGGCGCCGGGAGGCCATCCGCCGGGCGCTCGCCTCCCTGGCCGCCGCCGACATGATCGTCCCCACCGAAGCGGAGCCGCAGCCGTGACCCTCACCCCCGAAGCCCCGCCCGTGCCCGCCCTGGCCGAGCAGTTCAAGGGCGGCCTGCACGCCCCCATCTGCCTGACCTGGGAGTGGACCTACGCCTGCAACCTCTCCTGCGCGCACTGCCTGTCCTCCTCCGGCCGGCGCGACCCGCTGGAGCTGTCCACGGACGAGATGCGCTCCGTGATCGACGAGCTGCAGCGCATGCAGGTCTTCTACGTCAACGTCGGCGGCGGCGAGCCCACCGTCCGCCCCGACTTCTGGGACCTGCTGGACTACGCCGTCGCCCGCCGGGTCGGCGTGAAGTTCTCCACCAACGGCCTGCGGATCACCCCCGAACGGGCCCGGCGGCTGGCCGCCACCGACTACGTCGACGTCCAGATCTCCCTGGACGGCGCCACCCGTGAGGTCAACGACGCGGTGCGCGGCCGGGGTTCGTACGACATGGCCGTGCGCGCCATGGAGAACCTCGCGGAGGCCGGCTTCCGCGACTTCAAGATCTCCGTGGTGATGACCCGCCAGAACGTCAGCCAGCTCGACGAGTTCGCCGCGCTGGCCGACCGCTACGGCGCCCAGCTGCGCATCACCCGGCTGCGGCCCTCCGGACGCGGCGCGGACGTCTGGGACGAACTGCATCCGACGCCGGAACAGCAGCGGGAGATCTACCACTGGCTGCTCCGCCACGGCGAACGGGTGCTCACCGGGGACTCGTTCTTCCACCTCAACGCCCTGGGCTCCGAGCCGCTCCCGGGGCTCAACCTGTGCGGCGCCGGACGCGTCGTGTGCCTCATCGACCCCGTCGGGGACGTCTACGCCTGCCCGTTCGCCCTCCACGACGCCTTCAAGGCGGGCAACGTCCGCGCGCCCGGCGGCTTCGAGCGGGTGTGGCGGGACTCGGCGCTCTTCGCCGAGCTGCGCGGGCCCGGCACCGGCGGGGCCTGCTCCGGCTGCCCGGCGTACGACAGCTGCCAGGGCGGCTGCATGGCCGCGAAGTTCTTCACCGGGCTGCCGCTGGACGGCCCCGACCCCGAGTGCGTCAAGGGCCACGGCGCCGCCGCGCTCGCGGCGGTCGACCCCGGTGCGCTGCCGCGCCAGGGCAAGGACCACTCGCACCGCACGGTCCCCCTCGGCATGCCCGCGGTCCGCACCGCCCGCCCGGACCGCCCCTGCGACGAGAGCCCGCTGGCGGGGCTCATCCCCGCTCACGTACCGGACGACGAGCACGACGAGCACGACGAGAACGAAGAGGACGGGACAACGACATGAGCGCGTGGATCGAGACGGTCGCCGAGGCCCAGCGGCGAGCGCGCAGGCGGCTGCCGAAGTCCGTCTACAGCGCCCTGCTCGCCGGTTCCGAGAAGGGCGTCTCCTACGACGACAACACCGCCGCCTTCGCCGAACTGGGCTTCGCCCCGCGGGTGGCCGGCCTGTCCGCCAAGCGGGACCAGGCCACCACCGTCCTCGGGCAGGACATCGCCCTGCCGGTGATCATCTCCCCGACGGGCGTGCAGGCCGTGCACCCCGACGGCGAGGTCGCCGTGGCCCGCGCCGCCGCCGCGCGCGGCACCGCGATCGGGCTCAGCTCCTTCGCCAGCAAGCCGCTGGCCGAGGTCGTCGCCGCCAACCCGAGCACGTTCTTCCAGATGTACTGGATGGGCTCCAAGGACGCGATGACCCGGCGCATCGAGTACGCCCGCGAGGCCGGCGCCAAGGCCCTGATCGTCACCCTCGACTGGTCGTTCTCCTACGGGCGCGACTGGGGCAGCCCCCGGATCCCCGAGCGCCTGACGCTGAAGGAGATGCTGCGCTTCGCGCCCGAGGCGGTGACCCGCCCGCGCTGGCTGTGGGACTTCGTCAGGTCCCGGAGCCTGCCGGACCTGACCACCCCCAACCTCGCCGAGCCCGGCCGGGACGCCCCCACCTTCTTCGGCGCCTACGGCGAGTGGATGCAGACCCCGCCCCCCTCCTGGGACGACGTGCGCTGGCTGCGCGAGCAGTGGGACGGGCCGTTCCTGCTCAAGGGCGTCTGCCGGGTCGACGACGCCCTGCGCGCCGTGGACGCCGGAGTCACCGCCATCTCCGTGTCCAACCACGGCGGCAACAACCTGGACGCCACCCCGGCCCCCATCCGCGCCCTGCCCGCCATCGCCGACGCGGTCGGCGACCAGGTCGAACTGCTGCTGGACGGCGGAGTCCGGCGCGGCAGCGACGTCGTCAAGGCGCTGGCGCTCGGCGCCCGGGCCGTGATGATCGGCCGCGCCTATCTGTGGGGCCTCGCGGCAGCCGGGCAGCAGGGCGTGGAGAACGTGCTGGACATCATCAGCCGCGGCATCGACTCCGCCCTGCTCGGCCTCGGCCGCTCCTCGGTGCACGAACTGACCCGCGACGACGTGGTCGTCCCGCCGGGCTTCACCCGCGCCCTGGGCACGCCCCGCACCCCGGACGCACCCCGCACCTCGGGCGCGCCCAGCACTCCGGGCACGGTCTGATTGCCATGGCCGCCACCCGCCTCGCGGAACTGACCTGGCCGGACCTCGAGGACCGCCGTCCCCTCGTCCTGCTGCCCCTCGGCTCCTGCGAACAGCACGGCCCCCACCTGCCGCTGGACACCGACACCGCGGTGGCCCGGGCGGTGACCGAGCGGGCGGTGGCCCGGCTCGGCGCCGACGGGACGGACGTGGTGATCGCGCCGCCGCTGACCTACGGCGCCAGCGGCGAGCACGAGGGCTTCCCCGGCACCGTCTCCATCGGCCACGAGGCGCTGCGGCTGCTGATCACCGAGATCGGCCGCTCCCTGCTGCGCTGGGCCGGCCGCCTGCTGGTGGTCAACGGCCACGGAGGCAATGTGCCCGGCCTCGCCGACGCGGTGACCGGGCTGCGCGGCGAGGGCCGGGACGTGGCCTGGTGGCCGTGCACGCTCCCGGGCGCCGACGCCCACGCGGGCCGCACCGAGACCTCGCTGATGCTCCGGCTGCGCCCGGCGGCGGTACGCCCCGAGCGGGCGGTCGCCGGGCCCACCGAGCCCGTCCGGCTGCTGATGGACCGGCTGATCGCCGAGTCCGTGCGCGGAGTCAGCCCGTCCGGCGTCCTGGGCGACCCGGCCGGGGCCGGCGGCGCGGAGGGGCACGGGCTCCTGGAGCGGATGGCGGACCGGCTGGCGGACGGTGTCCGCGCCTGGCAGGTGTCCGAGCAGGGGCGGCTGAGCACTCCGGCGTCCGTCCCGCGGCCCGTCGTGGCCCGTTCCGGAGAAGCCTCATGACGCGGCGCCGGGTCGCCGTGGTCACCGGCGCCGCCCGCGGCATCGGCGCCGCGACGGTGCGGCGCCTCGCCCGGGACGGCTGGGCGGTCGTCGCCGTCGACCGGTGCGCCGACGACCCGGACGTGCCGTACCCGCTCGCCGAGCCGCATCAACTGGATGAGCTGGACCGGGAGTTCGCCATGGTCCGTACGCTCCGCGCCGATGTGCGCGACGCCGGAGCCCTGCGGGACGCGGTGGAGCTGGCCGAGTCCGAGTTCGGTGGTCTGGACGCCGCGGTGGGCGCGGCGGCGGTGATCCTGGGCGGCGGCCCGGTGTGGGAGCAGAGCGACACGCAGTGGCGGACCCTGCTCGACGTGGACCTCCTCGGCGTCGTCCATCTGGCGCGGGCCGCCGTGCCCGCCCTGCTGCGCCGCCCCCGCCCCCGGCAGGGCCGGTTCGTCGCCCTCGCCTCGGCCGCCGCGCACCGGGGCCTGTGGGGGCTCGGCGCCTACTGCGCCGCCAAGCACGCCGTGGTCGGCCTGGTCCGCGCCCTCGCCTGCGACCTGCGGGAGACCGGCGTCACCGCGGTCGCCGTCTCCCCGGGCGCCACGCGCACCGACATGCTCCGCGCCACCGCCGGCCTGTACGGCCTGCCCGACCCCGAGCGGCTCGCCGAGCGGCAGCTGACGGGGCGTCTGCTGGAGCCCGAGGAGACGGCCGCCGTGGTCGCCTGGGCCTGCTCGGCGGAGTCCGGCGCGGTCACCGGTTCCGTACTGCACGCGGACGGAGGCTTCACGGCATGACCTGGTTCCTGCGGGACGTCGCACGCACCACCCGTTCCCATTCCGTGAGCCTCGCGGCACCCGGCCACAACCGGCTCCCCGACGGCTTCGCGGTCGAACTCGCCGGCGACACCCACCGCTCCGAGGACGGCCATCTCATGCTGGGTGGCTCGCCGCCGCGGCTGCTGCGCCTCGGACCGGCCGCCGTACGGGCGCTGGCCGACGGCCGCCTCGTGGTGCGGGACGCGGGGAGCGCCGCCCTCGCCCGCCGCCTGCTGGACGCGGGCGTGGCCCACCCCCGTCCCGCGCCCGTCCCGGTCCGCGACACCACCCTCGCCGTGCCCGTCCGGGACCGGGCGGACCAGCTCGACGGCCTGCTGACCGCCCTGCGCGCCGACCCGGCCACCTCCGAACTGCCCGTCCTGGTCGTCGACGACGGGTCCCGGGACCCCGAGGCCCTGGCGCGCGTGGCCCGGCGTCACGGAGCACGGCTGCTCACCCACCCCCGCAATCTCGGCCCGGCCGCCGCCCGCAACACCGCGCTGCGGCACGCCCGTACGGCCTTCGTCGCGTTCTGCGACTCCGACGTCCTGCCCGGACCGGGGTGGCTGGCGCCGCTGCTCGCCCACTTCGCCGACCCGGCCGTGGCCCTCGTCGCGCCCCGGATCGTCGCCCTGCCCGTACCGGCCCCCGGTCTCCTGGACCGCTACGAACACCTCCGCTCGCCGCTCGACATGGGGGAGCGGGAGGCGCCGGTCGTGCCGGTGTCGATGCTCTCCTACGTCCCGAGCGCCACGGTCGTCGTCCGCCGCTCGGCCGTGGGCGCCGGCTTCGACGAGCGGATGCGGGTCGGCGAGGACGTCGACCTGTGCATGCGGCTGCACGAGGCGGGCTGGCGGCTGCGGTACGTCCCGCAGGTCCGCGTGGGCCACCGTCACCGCACCGGTCTGCGCGACTGGCTGGCCCAGCGTGCCGGATACGGCACCGGCGCCGCCGACCTGGCCCTGCGTCACCCCGGCCGGGTGCCCCCGCTGTACGCCGCGCCCTGGTCCCTCGCGGCCTGCGCCCTGCTGCTGCGCGGGGGGCCGCTGCCGGCCGCCGGCGCGCTGGCGCTGACCGCCGCCACCGCCGTCCGCGTGACCCGGCGCATGCCCGACGCCGACCACCCGGCCCGCGCCGGCGCCCTGCTGGCACTCGCCGCCCTGCGCGGCACCGGCGAGCAGCTGCTGCGCTGCGCCACCCGCCACCACTGGCCCCTCGCGCTGGGAGCTGCTGCCGTCAGCCGCCGGGCCCGCCGCCTGCTGGCCGTCGCCGCACTCGCCGAGGGGCTGGCCGACCACCACCGTTCGGGAAGCTCGCTCCACCCGCTCACCCACACCGCGATCCGCCGCCTGGACGACCTGGCCTACGGCTGGGGCGTGTGGCAGGGCGCCCTGCGGCGCCGCACCGCCGAGCCGCTGCTGCCCCGTCTCGCCCTGCCGCTGCGCGACCGCCGCGCCCGGCGCCCCTGGGAGCCCCGGCCGGTGGCACCAACCTCGCACCAACCGGAAGCGGCCACCGTGGAGACCTGGTGACGGACGTGCCCGCCCCGAGTCGCGTCCGTCACCGCCCAGCCCGCACCCCGCTGGCCGTCTGCCCGCACCCCTTTGGAGGAAGCCGCATGTCCCCGCGCCCCGATCGACGTCCCGCGCCCGACCTGGAGTTCTGGGCACGGCAGGCCGGGCACCTGCACTGGGAGACCGAGTGGTCCGAGGTCCTCGACCGCTCCGACGCGCCCTTCGTGCGCTGGTTCACCGGTGGCCGGCTGAACGCCGCCTACAACTGCGTCGACCGGCACGTCGAGGCCGGGCACGGCAACCAGGTCGCCTTCCACTGGGAGGGCGAGCCCGGCGACACCCGCGCCATCACCTACGCCGACCTGCGACGCGAGGTGTGCCGGACCGCCAACGCCCTGCTCTCGCTGGGCCTGAGGGCCGGTGACCGGGTCGCCATCCAGCTGCCGATGATCCCGGAGGCCGTGTTCGCCATGCTGGCCTGCGCCCGGCTCGGGCTGCCGCACAGCGTGGTCTTCGGCGGGTTCTCACCGGCCGCGCTCCGCTCCCGCATCGAGGACGCCGGGGCCAGGCTGCTGATCACTTCCGACGGGCAGTACCGGCGCGGCCGGGCCGAGCCGATGAAGGCGCTCACCGACGAGGCGACCGCCCACACGCCGGGCGTCGAGCACGTCCTGGTGGTCCGCCGCACCGGCACCGCGGTGCCCTGGACCGAGGGCCGGGACCTGTGGTGGCACGAGCTGGTGGACCGGCAGAGCATGGAGCACACCCCGGAGGCCTTCGACGCCGAGCACCCGCTGTTCATCCTCTACACCTCGGGCACCACCGGCCGGCCCAAGGGCATCCTGCACACCACCGGCGGCTACCTCACCCAGGCCGCCTACACCCACCGCACCGTCTTCTCCCTCGACCCCGGCAGCGACGTCTACTGGTGCACCGCCGACATCGGCTGGATCACCGGGCACACGTACATCGTCTACGGCCCGCTCGCCAACCGCACCACCTCGGTGATGTACGAGGGCACGCCCAGCACCCCGCACGAGGGGCGGCACTTCGAGATCATCGAGCGGTACGGGGTGTCCGTCTACTACACCGCCCCCACCCTCATCCGCACCTTCATGAAGTGGGGCGAGGACATCCCCGCCCGCTACGACCTGTCCTCGATCCGGGTGCTCGGCAGCGTCGGCGAGCCGATCAATCCCGAGGCCTGGCGCTGGTACCGCACCCACCTCGGCGCCGGACGGGCGCCCGTGGTGGACACCTGGTGGCAGACCGAGACCGGCGCCGTGATGATCGCCCCGCTGCCCGGCGGGCCGCCCGCCAAGCCCGGCTCGGCGCAGACGCCGCTGCCGGGGATCTCCGCCAAGGTCGTCGACGACCGGGGCCGCGAGGTCGGCAAGGGGGAGAGCGGCTACCTGGTGCTCGACCAGCCGTGGCCGTCGATGCTGCGCGGCGTCTGGGGCGACGACGACCGCTACCGGGAGACGTACTGGTCCCGCTTCGCCGAGCAGGGCTACTACTTCGCCGGTGACGGGGCCCGCTACGACGACGACGGCGACATCTGGCTGCTGGGCCGGGTCGACGACGTGATGAACGTGTCCGGGCACCGGATCTCCACCGCCGAGGTGGAGTCGGCGCTGGTGTCCCACCCCGCGGTCGCCGAGGCCGCCGTGGTCGGCGCCTCGGACCCGACGACCGGTCAGGCCGTCGTCGCCTTCGTCATCCTGCGCGGCGCCGCCGCCGGAACACCGGCCGACGAGGTGGTCTCGGCGCTGCGCGAGCACGTGGCGCGGGAGATCGGGCCCATCGCCAAGCCCCGGCGGATCCTGGTCGTCCCCGAACTGCCCAAGACCCGCTCCGGGAAGATCATGCGCCGGCTGCTCCGCGACGTCGCCGAGAACCGCGAGACGGGCGACGTCAGCACCCTCGCGGACGCCTCCGTGATGGAGCTGATCAACGCGGGCCTGGCGGGGGCCTCCGCACCGGCCGGGGGCCGGTGAGGTGACGATGCGACTCCTTCTCATGGGCCCGCCCGGAGCGGGCAAGGGCACCCAGGCGGAGATTCTCAGCCGGAGACTCGGCGTCCCGCACGTCTCCACCGGCGACCTGTTTCGGGACCACGTCGGCAGGCGGACGCCCCTGGGCCGGGAGGCGGCGCGGTTCCTGGACGCGGGCGAACTCGTACCCGACCGCGTCACCACGGACATGGTCCGGCACCGCCTGGAACAGCCGGACGCCGCGCGGGGATTCCTCCTCGACGGCTTCCCCCGCACGGTCCGCCAGGCGCACGCCCTGTCGGCGATCCTGTCCGCCCGGGGCGAGGCACTGGACGCCGTCGTGGAGTTCACCGCGCCCGAGGAGGTGCTCGTGCGGCGCCTGCTCGCGCGGGGCCGCCCCGACGACACGGAGGACGTCATCCGGCACCGGCAGCGGGTCCATCACCGCGAGACCGTGCCCGTCCTCGGGCACTACTCCGGGCTGGTGCGCACCGTCGAGGCCGTGGGGACGGTCGAGGAGATCACCGCCCGGACCCTGAGCGCCCTGGGGCTGCCGGAGGGCGTCAGCACTCGATGATGTTGACCGCCAGCCCGCCGCGGGCCGTCTCCTTGTACTTCACCGACATGTCCGCGCCGGTGTCCTTCATGGTCTTGATGACCTTGTCCAGGGACACCTTGTGGGAGCCGTCGCCGCGCATCGCCATGCGGGCGGCGGTGACCGCCTTCACCGCGGCCATGCCGTTGCGCTCGATGCACGGGATCTGCACCAGGCCGCCCACCGGGTCGCAGGTCAGGCCCAGGTTGTGCTCCATGCCGATCTCGGCCGCGTTCTCCACCTGCTCGGGGCTGCCGCCCAGCACCTCGGCCAGCGCGCCCGCCGCCATCGAGCAGGCCGAGCCGACCTCGCCCTGGCAGCCGACCTCGGCGCCGGAGATGGAGGCGTTCTCCTTGAACAGCATGCCGATGGCGCCGGCGGCGAGCAGGAAGCGGACCACGCCGTCCTCGTCGGCGCCCGGCACGAAGTTGATGTAGTAGTGCAGGACGGCCGGGATGATGCCCGCGGCGCCGTTGGTCGGGGCGGTCACCACCCGGCCGCCGGCCGCGTTCTCCTCGTTCACCGCCATGGCGTAGAGGGTGATCCACTCCATGGCGAGGGCCTGCGGGTCGCCCTCGGAGCGCAGCTTGCGCGCGGTGTTCGCGGCCCGGCGCTTCACCCGCAGCCCGCCCGGCAGGATGCCCTCGCGGGTCATGCCGCGCTGCACGCACTCCCGCATCACCCGCCAGATCTCCAGCAGGCCGGCCCGGATCTCCTCCTCGCTGCGCCAGGCCCGCTCGTTCTCCAGCATCAGCGCGGAGATCGACAGACCGGTCTCCCTGGTCAGGCGCAGCAGCTCGTCGCCGGTGCGGAAGGGATACTTCAGCACCGTGTCGTCGAGCTTGATCCGGTCCGCGCCCACCGCGTCCTCGTCGACCACGAACCCGCCGCCCACCGAGTAGTACGTCTTCGTCAGCAGTTCGGCGCCGGAGGCGTCGTACGCCCACAGGGTCATGCCGTTGGCGTGGTACGGCAGCGCCTTGCGGCGGTGCAGCACCATGTCGTCGTCGAAGGAGAAGGCGATCTCGTGCTCGCCGAGCAGCCGCAGCCGGCCGTTCTCCTTGATCTTCTCCACCCGCTCGTCGGCCGTGTCCACGTCCACCGTGCGGGGCGAGTCGCCCTCCAGGCCGAGCAGCACCGCCTTCGGGGTGCCGTGCCCGTGGCCGGTGGCGCCCAGGGAGCCGTACAGCTCCGCGCGGACCGAGGCGACGGAGCCGAGCAGCTCCTCGTTGCGCAGCCGCCGGGCGAACATGCGGGCCGCCCGCATGGGACCGACCGTGTGCGAACTCGACGGGCCGATGCCGACCGAGAACAGGTCGAAGACGGAGATGGCCACGGGGACTCCTAGGAAGCGGGGGTGGTGCTCAACGGGGCGGGGCGGCCGTGCCGGCTCGTGGCGGGCACGGCCGCCCCGGTGATGCTCTGTGCTACTTGTTCAGCCCCGGGTACAGCGGGTGCTTCTCCGCCAGTGCCGCGACCCGGGCCTTCAGCGCCTGGGCGTCGTACGACGGCTTGAGCGCCTCGGCGATCACGTCCGCGACCTCGGCGAAGTCCTCGGCCGTGAAGCCGCGGGTCGCCAGGGCCGGCGTACCGATGCGCAGACCGGAGGTCACCATCGGCGGGCGCGGGTCGTTGGGGACGGCGTTGCGGTTGACCGTGATGCCCACCTCGTGGAGGCGGTCCTCGGCCTGCTGACCGTCCAGCTCGGAGTCGCGCAGGTCGACCAGGACCAGGTGGACGTCGGTGCCGCCGGTCAGGACGGACACGCCCGCCGCCCTCGCGTCGTCCTTCACCAGGCGCTCGGCGAGGATGCGGGCGCCCTCCAGCGTACGACGCTGGCGCTCCTTGAACTCCTCGCTCGCGGCGACCTTGAAGGCGACCGCCTTGGCCGCGATCACATGCTCCAGCGGGCCGCCCTGCTGACCGGGGAAGACCGCGGAGTTGATCTTCTTCGCCAGCTCGGCGGTGGACAGGATCACACCGCCGCGCGGGCCGCCCAGCGTCTTGTGCGTGGTGGTGGTCACCACATGGGCGTGCGGCACCGGGTTGGGGTGCAGGCCCGCCGCGACCAGACCGGCGAAGTGCGCCATGTCGACCATGAGGTAGGCGCCGACCTCGTCCGCGATCCGGCGGAACGAGGCGAAGTCCAGCCGGCGCGGGTAGGCCGACCAGCCTGCCACGATCAGCTTCGGCTTGCTCTCCTTGGCCAGCCGCTCGACCTCGGCCATGTCGACCTGGCCGTCGTCGCCGACGTGGTAGGCGACCACGTTGTAGAGCTTGCCGGAGAAGTTGATCTTCATGCCGTGGGTCAGGTGCCCGCCGTGTGCGAGGTTCAGACCCATGATCGTGTCGCCCGGCTTGAGCAGCGCGAACATCGCGGCGGCGTTGGCCTGCGCACCGGAGTGCGGCTGGACGTTGGCGTGCTCGGCGCCGAAGAGCTCCTTCACCCGGTCGATGGCGATCTGCTCGATCACGTCGACGTGCTCACAGCCGCCGTAGTAGCGGCGGCCGGGGTAGCCCTCGGCGTACTTGTTGGTGAGGACCGAGCCCTGAGCCTCCATGACCGCGACCGGCGCGAAGTTCTCCGAGGCGATCATCTCGAGGGTGGACTGCTGGCGGTGCAGCTCGGCGTCGACCGCGGCGGCCACCGCCGGGTCGAGCTCGTGCAGGGGCGTGTTCAGAACGGTCATGGCGTACGGCTCCTCAGCCGGCGATGTGGGCGTCGTACTCGGCGGCGGAGAGCAGGTCGGACGGCTCCTCGGAGACGCGCACCTTGAACAGCCAGCCGCCCTCGAAGGGGGCCGAGTTCACCAGCGACGGGTCGTTCACCACGTCCTCGTTGATCTCGGTGACCTCACCGGTCACGGGGGAGTACAGGTCGCTGACCGACTTGGTCGACTCCAGCTCGCCGCAGGTCTCGCCCGCGGTCACGGTGTCCCCGACCTCGGGGAGCTGGACGAACACGACGTCGCCGAGCGCGTTCGCCGCGTGCTCGGTGATGCCGACCGTCGCGACGCCGTCCTCGGCGGCCGACAGCCACTCGTGCTCCTTGCTGTAACGCAGCTGCTGGGGGTTGCTCATGGCCTGAATTCTCCTGTACGGGGGTGATGACTGCTGACTCAGGGACCTGGGTGAGGCATGCGTGAGCAGGCCGGACGTGCCTCGATGCGCGGCACGCGCGGTGGTCCGGCTACGACGGTGTCACTTCTGGCGCTTGTAGAACGGCAGCGCAACGACGTCGTACGGCTCGTGGGTGCCGCGGATGTCCACGCCGACGCCCTCGGTGCCGGGCTCGGCGTACGCGGCGTCGACGTACGCCATGGCGATCGGCTTGCCCAGCGTCGGCGACGGGGCTCCGGAGGTGACCTCGCCGATCACCTCGCCGCCGGCCACCACCGCGTACCCGGCGCGGGGCACCCGGCGGCCCCGGGCGACCAGCCCGACCAGGACCCGCGGCGGGTTCTGCGCGGCGCGCTCGGCGGCCTCGGCGAGCGCGGCCCGGCCCACGAAGTCGCCCTCCTTGTCGAACTTCACCACCCGGCCGAGACCGGCGTCGAAGGGGGTGAGGGAGGTGCTCAGCTCGTGCCCGTACAGCGGCATGCCGGCCTCCAGGCGCAGGGTGTCCCGGCAGGACAGCCCGCACGGCACCAGCCCGGCGCCCTCGCCGGCCTTGGTCAGCGCCTGCCACAGCTCGACCGCGTGCTCCGGCTTCACGAACAGCTCGAAGCCGTCCTCGCCGGTGTAGCCGGTGCGGGCGATCAGCGCCGGCACGCCGGCGACCGTGCCCGGCAGGCCGGCGTAGTACTTCAGGTTCTCCAGGTCGGCGTCGGTGAGGCTCGCCAGGATGCCCGGGGACTCGGGGCCCTGCACCGCCAGCAGCGCGCAGGCGTCGCGGTCGTCGCGCACCTCGGCGTCGAAACCGGCCGCGCGCTCGGTCAGCGCGTCCAGCACCACCTGGGCGTTGGAGGCGTTGGCGACCACCATGTACTCGGTCTCGCCGAGCCGGTAGACGATCAGGTCGTCCAGGATGCCGCCGTCCTCGCGGCAGATCATGGTGTAGCGGGCGCGGCCCGGCTTCACCGCCCCGATGTTGCCCACCAGGGCGTAGTCCAGCAGGGCGGCCGCCTGCGGGCCGGTGACGGTGATCTCACCCATGTGCGACAGGTCGAACAGGCCGGCCCTGGTCCGCACGGCGTTGTGCTCGTCGCGTTCGGAGCCGTAGCGCAGGGGCATGTCCCAGCCGGCGAAGTCGGTCATCGTCGCGCCGAGGGCACGATGCACGGCATCGAGCGCGGTGCGGCGGAGTTCGGTACTGCTCATCGGTCGGTCTCCCAAGCATGACAGGCGAGGACATTTCCTCCCCATCTGTCATCGGAACCTGAGAGGTTCGCCATGACCACCGCTGTCGCGGCGATCAGGACTTGCACCTTGGGTGGGGCCACCGGAGCACTGCGGCAGCGGCCCGCTTTTCAGATGTGCCTCGCCCGCGCGGTAACGGGGCCTGAGAGATTCAAGGGAGGGACTTGCTCCTTCGGCGCCCCGGCGGCAAGGTGCCGGGGACTCTCCCGCGCGGATTCAAACGGCCGGTATGCAGTTGGCGCGCACATCATTGCACGCATCCCGCGCGTTCGGCAGGGGGACCCTTCTCAGCAGACGCACAGCGCGCACGACGATCACAGCAGGCTGTGACAGGTCTGTTCCGGAACGCGGACCAAAACGCACCACCAGGGCATTACCGTCTCTTTACACTCGGCGGGGAGGGGTCCACCGGACCGGCCCCAGGGGAGGACGAACACGGTGAACAGGATCACGGCGTACGCCACGACCCCGGGTGTCGGGCTGCCCGGCAGTCCCGTCGCACCCACCCGGGAGACGTGCGCGCCGCTGCCCGCGCCCGTCGTCCGCGATCTGCGCGACCGGGCGGGCCGCAGCCCGCGCGCGCTCCTGTTCGGCCCGCGCGACCTGGTCGCGGTCACCGGCCTGCCGGGCAGCGGCAAGTCCACCCTGATGCAGCGCACGGTGCGCGGCAGGCGCATCGACTCCCAGGACACCCGCGACCGCTGGGCGAGCCGGGTGCCCCGCTTCCTCCCCTACGCCTGCTACCGGCCCCTGGTGCGCCTCGCCCACTACGCCGGCCTGCGCCGCGCCCTGCGCACCGGCGAGCCCCTGGTCGTCCACGACTGCGGCACCCAGACCTGGGTGCGGCGCTGGCTCGCCCGCGAGGCCCGCCGCCGCGGCGGCGCCCTGCACCTGATCCTGCTCGACGTCCCGCCCGACGAGGCTCTCAAGGGCCAGCGCCGCCGCGGCCGCGCCGTCTCCCGCTACGCCTTCCACCGCCACCGCACCGCCACCCACCGCCTCCTCCAGGCAGCCCACCAGGGCCACCTGCCCCCCGGCTGCGCCTCGGCCGTCCTCCTCGACCGCCCCGCAGCCAACACCCTCCAGCACATCGGCTTCACGGGCTGACCGGGGCGACGGCCGTGGAGAACGGGGGCTGGAGGGCGCGTTAGCCTTCTGGGCACGGCAGTGTTTCAGGCAGGCGGTAGGCAGATGGACATTCCGGCGGGCTTCTCCGCGGACTTCCCGGCGCAGGCGCATCCCCATCCGCATGGCGGGTGGCCCGGCAACGAGCTGGAGGAGGTGCTCTCCGCGTCGCTCGGTGTGCCCTCGGCCGGCGGGCGGATCGTCGAGGTGCTGGGACGCAGCTTCATCTGGGTGCCTCTGCCCAACGGCGGCGGCCCGCACAGCGGCCCGCTCGACCTGCCCACCATGGAGCTGGACGGGCAGGCCTACGTCCCCGTGTTCAGCTCCGAGGAGCAGTTCCACCAGGTCGTCGGCTCGCACATGGCGTACACCATCGCGCCGGCCGTGGAGTTCGCGCGCGGTCTGCCGCCGCAGGCGGGCATCGCGATCAACCCGGGCGGGGTGGTCGGCATCCCGCTGCCGCCGCCCGCGGTGGCCGAGCTGTGCCGCGCAGGGCGCACCCCGCTGGACGGCCCGGCCTCCGGTGCCCGCGTCCGCCTGTTCGAACCCGACTGGCAGGACGACCCCGTCGACTTCCTGTCGGCGGCGTCCGCGGAGTTCGACACCATCGGCGTCGTCACCACCGCCCGCCGCTGCCTGGCGGCGATCGAGACCGCCGATCCGGTGATGTTCGTGGGCGTGGAGCTCTCCCAGTGGGAGGGCGACCTGCGCGCCCGGCCGCTGGAGGCCCTCGGCCGTGCCCTGGCCAAGGCGCCGACACCGTGGCCGGTCAACCTGGTCCTGCTGGACGTGACGCAGGACCCGGTGGGCACCTGGATGCGGGAGCGGGTGCGTCCCTTCTACCAGCGGCCGGCCGGCTGACCCGCGGGGTGCGGCCCGTGCGGCCGGCCACGGCGCCCCGTGCCCGCAGCCGCACGGCGGACCCCGGGCTCCGGGGCGACCCTTAAGCTAGGTCCACTCACGGCGTTGACACAGAGGGGCGGTAACAGTGAGCGCGAGCGGCACCGCCGCGACCGGCCAGGTCGAGCACATGCTGCGCCAGGTGACGCCGGGGCGCTACGACGCCTACGAAGCCCTGCTGCGCGCCCTCGCCACCCCCTCCACCGGCCAGGTCTGGATGCTGCTGTGGCACGGCCAGGCCGGCTCCCCGGACGCCCAGTACGCCAACATGGAGGTCGACGGCCACGGCTACGCCCCGTGCGTCACCTCCGCGCAGGAACTCTCGGCGAGCGGCTGGAACCGCTCCTACGAGGTCGTCGACGGCCTCGACGTGGCCCGCGCCCTCTACCCCGACCACTACGGCCTCTGGCTCAACCCGCACGCCCCCGGCGGCGGCGTCGGCATCCCCTGGCTCGACCTGCGCCGCATCGCCACCGGCCTCGACCGCCAGCCCGCCGGGCCGCTGCGCCTGTCCGAACCGGCCGTCGAGATCCCGCAGTTCTACGCCCTGCTCACGCAGAACGCCCACCGCACCCCGGCGGTGCGCTCCCTGCGCCGCGCCTGGGTCCAGCCCGCGCTCGGCGCTCCGTACCTGGCCATCGGCCTCGATGTGTACGACACCTCCCCGCAGGCGGTGGACTCGGTGCGCACGATGATGCAGCAGTCCCTCGCCGCCATCCCGGACGGCCTTCCGGTGTCCACGGTCGCCATGAGCGACGAGCACGACCCGGTCGCCATGTGGCTGCGCCACAACGCCCGCCCCTTCTACGACCGCGAGGCCCACGCCCCGGCCCCCTCGGCCGCCCCCGCGCCCGCCGCCGGCTACGGCTATCCGCCGGTCCAGCCCCCGGCCCCCGGCGCCTACTGAGCCGCACCCGGCCGCCCCGCCCCACCGCCGCGCCCCGCCCCCGTCACCGGGCGCGGTTCACGCGCGTAGACGGAGTCAAAAGGCGCCTGTGTGCCGGGATTTGCCCCGATTCGCCTACGTCCGGCCCGCGTTAGCCGCTGTCCGGATAACGGAACTCCCAGGACAGCATCACGTTTACGCATCCATTCACGACCAGGTCTGGCGACTGATCGCCGATGCGTTGAAGACTCCCGGAGACACGGGCCGGTCGGTCCTGTGTACGAGACAAGCGACCGCTACAGCGGCAGCAAGGGGGGGTCGGCGGATCGCCGGCCCGAGAGGGGTCAATCGCACCGTGACCGCACCGATCGAGACCACGGGGGCGGAAGCCGGAGCACAGCCCGAGGCCGTGCTCGCCGGGGTCAAGAAGAGCCAGATCGAGGGGCGTTCGCTCACCCAGATCGCCTGGATGCGCTTCAAGCGCGACAAGGTGGCGATGGCCGGTGGTGTGGTGGTCGTCCTGCTCGTCCTGATGGCGGTGCTCTCCAAGCCCATCCAGTGGGTCTTCGGCCTGGATCCCAACAAGTTCAACCAGGACCTCATCGACCCCGCCCTGCTGGCCCCCAAGGGCGGCTGGGGCGGCATGAGCTGGGAGCACCCGCTCGGTGTCGACCCGCAGTACGGCCGGGACATGCTGGCCCGCATCATCGACGGCTCCTGGGTCTCCCTCCTGGTGGCCGGCGGTGCCACGCTGCTCTCCGTGCTGATCGGCACCGTGATGGGCCTGCTCGCCGGGTACTACGGCGGCTGGGTCGACTCCATCATCAGCCGGATGATGGACACCTTCCTGGCGTTCCCGCTGCTGCTGTTCGCCATCTCCATCTCGGCCTCGGTGCAGGACGGCTTCTTCGGACTGGACGGCCTGCCGCTGCGCATCTGCGTGCTGATCTTCGTGATCGGCTTCTTCAGCTGGCCGTACATCGGCCGTATCGTGCGCGCGCAGACGATGAGTCTGAGGGAGCGTGAATTCATCGAGGCGGCGCGCAGCATGGGCGCCCGCGGCCCCTACGTCGTGTTCCGGGAGCTGCTGCCCAACCTCGTCGCACCGATCATCGTCTACTCGACGCTGATCATCCCGACGAACATCCTCTTCGAGGCATCGCTGAGCTTCCTCGGCGTCGGTATCGCTCCGCCGCAGGCCTCCTGGGGCGGCATGCTCAGCAACGCCGTGGATCTGTACACGGCGGATCCGCAGTACATGTTCGTGCCCGGACTGGCGATCTTCATCACGGTCCTGGCCTTCAACCTGCTGGGTGACGGGCTGCGTGACGCCCTCGACCCTCGCAGCAAGTGATCCATCGATTGAGGGGGCTTCCTCAGGTGAAGACGAGAAGGGTGACCGCCGGCGTGGCGTCGGTCCTGGCGTTGTCGCTGGGCGCTGCCGCATGCGGCGGTGGTGGCAAGGACGACGACGGCAACGGAGGCAACGCCAAGAAGGACGCGGCGCTTACCTCCATCGTCAACGCGTCGGACAAGAAGGGGGGAACCGTCACCTACCAGCACTCGGACGTGCCGGACTCCCTCGACCCGGGCAACAGCTACTACGGCTGGGTGATGAACTTCTCCCGCCTGTACGGCCGTACGCTCACCACGTTCAAGCCGGCCGCGGGCAAGGAGGGCCTCGAGGTCGTCCCCGACCTCGCCGAGTCCCTCGGCAAGCCGAGCGCGGACGCCAAGACCTGGACGTACAAGCTGCGCAAGGGCGTGAAGTTCGAGGACGGCACCCCGGTGACGTCCAAGGACGTCAAGTACGCCATCGAGCGCTCCAACTTCGCGCCGGAGGCGCTGTCCAACGGCCCGACCTACTTCAAGGCGTTCCTCGAGGGCGGCGACAAGTACAAGGGCCCGTACAAGGACAAGTCGCCCGAGGGCATCAAGTCCATCGAGACGCCGGACGACCAGACGATCGTCTTCCACCTCAACCAGCCGTTCGCCGACTTCGACTACCTGGCGACGTTCTCCCAGACGGCCCCGGTGCCGCGGGCGAAGGACGACGGCGCGAAGTACGTCCAGCACATCGTGTCCTCCGGCCCCTACAAGTTCCAGTCGTACCAGGAGGGCCGCAGCGCCACCCTGGTGCGCAACCCGGAGTGGGACCCGAAGACGGACCCGATCCGCAAGGCGCTGCCGGACAAGATCGAGATCAAGTTCAAGGTCAACCCGGTCACCGTCGACAACAACCTGCTGTCCGACAAGATCACGGCTGACGCCGCCGGCACGGGTGTGCAGCCGCAGACCCAGCCGAAGGTCCTCTCCGGCAAGCTGGCCAAGCAGACGGACATCTCCTACGCCGGCGCCACCCAGTACCTGGCGCTGAACGTGAACGTGAAGCCGTTCGACAACATCCACTGCCGCAAGGCCGTGCAGTACGCCATCGACAAGCAGTCCGTGGTGGACGCCATGGGCGGCTCGCCCAAGGGCGACGTGGCCACCACGCTGCTGCCGCCGACGGTGAACGGCTACACCAAGTTCGACACCTACGCCACGCCGGGCAACAAGGGCGACGTCAACAAGGCCAAGGACGAGCTGAAGCAGTGCGGCAAGCCGAACGGCTTCGCCACCAACCTCACGGCCCGCTCCGACCGGCCCGCCGAGGTCGCCGCCGCCACCGCCATTCAGAACGCCCTGAAGAAGGTGGGCATCCAGGCCGAGATCAAGCAGTTCCCCTCGGGCAAGTACTTCTCCAACTTCGCCGGTGTCCCCAGCTACGTGCACAAGCACAAGCTCGGCATGATGTCGATGGCGTGGGGTGCCGACTGGCCGACCGGCTACGGCTTCCTGGACCAGATCGTCAACGGCGCCGCCATCAAGCCCTCCGGCGGCAACAACCTGATGGAGCTGGACGACCCCAAGATCAACAAGGCGCTCAAGGAAGGCATCGCCAACACCGACGAGGCCGAGCGCACCAAGACCTGGGGTGAGATCGACAAGATGGTGATGGACACCGCCACCGTCGTGCCGCTCGTCTACCGCAAGAACCTGCTGTTCCGCCCGGAGTCCGCGGCCAACGTCACGGTCACCCAGGCGTACCTCGGCATGTACGACTACGTGCTCATGAGCTCCGCCAAGTAGCACATGCCGCTTCACACAACAGCAGGGCCGGTATTCCACTGAAAGGCAGGTGAAGGCGCCGGACGGCCGGGGCGGACACGATCCGCCCCGGCCGTCCGGAGCCGCACAGCTGTGGCTGCGTACATCATCCGACGCGTCTTCGGCGCGGTGCTGTTGCTGCTGGTGGTCAGCGCAGTCACCTTCGCGATCTTCTTCCTGGTCCCACGGCTCGGCGGCCAGACGGCCGATCAGCTCGCCACCCAGTACGTCGGCAAGGACGCCAACCCCGAGTCCGTCGCCGCGATCAAGAAGAACCTGGGCCTGGACCAGCCCCTCTACGTCCAGTACTGGGACTTCATCAAGGCCATCGTGGCGGGCGCCGACTACAAGTTCGGCCCCGACGCCACCCACTGCGACGCCCCGTGCTTCGGCTACTCCTTCAAGAGCCACGTCGAGGTGTGGCCGCAGCTGACCGAACGGATCCCGGTCTCCTTCTCGCTGGCCGTCGGCGCCGCCGTGATCTGGGTGATCAGCGGTGTCACGACCGGTGTCATCTCCGCGCTGCGCAAGGGCAAGCCGGTCGACCGCATCGCGATGATCATCGCCCTGGCCGGCGTCTCCCTCCCGATCTTCTTCACCGGGCAGGTCCTCAACGCCCTGTTCGTCTACGAGATCCCCATCTGGGAGAGCGTGGAGTACATCCCGTTCACGGAGAGCCCCGTCGACTGGGCCTGGCATCTGATGCTGCCCTGGATCAGCCTCGCCTTCCTCTTCTCCGCGCTGTACGCCCGGCTCACCCGGGCGGGCATGCTCGAGACGATGAGCGAGGACTACATCCGCACGGCCAGGGCCAAGGGCCTGAAGGAGAGCACGGTCGTCACCAAGCACGGCCTGCGCTCGGCGCTCACCCCGATCGTCACCATTTTCGGCATGGACTTCGGGCTCCTGGTCGGCACCGCGGTGCTCACCGAGACCGTCTTCTCGCTGCAGGGCATCGGCGCGTACGCCGTGCAGTCCATCAAGGACAACGACCTGCCCATCGTCATGGGCGTGACCCTGGTCGCGGCCTTCTTCATCGTCTTCTGCAATCTCGTCGTCGACCTGGTGTACGCCGCCATCGACCCCCGCGTGAGGTACTCGTGAGCAAGCTCGAAAAGGCGGCGCTCGGCGAACCGGCGCCGCTCGCACAGTCCGACGCGGACGACGTGTTCCTGTCCGTGCGTGATCTGCGCATCCACTTCGACACGGACGACGGTCTGGTCAAGTCGGTGGACGGCGTCAGCTTCGACGTGGCCCGCGGCAGGACCCTCGGCATCGTCGGCGAGTCCGGCTCCGGAAAGTCCGTCACCTCGCTCGGCGTGATGGGCCTGCACCGCACGGCCCGCGCCAAGGTCAGCGGCGAGGTCTGGCTGGACGGCCAGGAGCTGATCGGCGCCCATCCGGACGAGGTGCGCCGGCTGCGCGGACGGAAGATGGCGATGATCTTCCAGGACCCGCTGTCGGCGATGCACCCCTACTACACCGTCGGCCACCAGATCGTGGAGGCGTACCGGGTCCACCACGACGTCAGCAAGAAGACCGCCAAACAGCGGGCGGTCGAGATGCTCGACCGGGTCGGCATCCCCGAGCCCGCCAAGCGCGTCGACAGCTACCCGCACGAGTTCTCCGGCGGTATGCGCCAGCGCGCCATGATCGCCATGGCGCTGGTGAACAACCCCGAGCTGCTGATCGCGGACGAGCCCACCACCGCCCTGGACGTCACCGTGCAGGCGCAGATCCTCGACCTGATCCGGGATCTGCAGAAGGAGTTCGGCTCCGCCGTCATCATGATCACCCACGATCTGGGCGTCGTCGCCGAGATGGCCGACGACCTGCTGGTGATGTACGGCGGCCGGTGCGTGGAACGCGGCCCGGCCGAGGCCGTGTTCTCCGAGCCCCGCCACCCCTACACCTGGGGCCTGCTCGGCTCGATGCCGCGCCTGGACCGTGACGACACCGACCGCCTCATCCCGGTGAAGGGCTCGCCGCCCTCCCTGATCAACCTCCCGCCCGGCTGCGCCTTCAACCCGCGCTGCCCGTACGCGGACATCCCCAAGGACGACGTGACCCGCACGGTCCGCCCCGAGCTGACCGAGGTCGGCAGCCGGCACTGGGCCGCCTGCCACATGAGCCAGGAGCAGCGGGAGCGTATCTGGACCGAAGAGATTGCGCCGAAGCTGTGAGTGACGAAAAAGCGGTGAGCATCCCGCAGCAGAGCGGTGGCACCCGGGCCAAGGACGCCGGCGCCGACGGCGAGATCCTGCTCAAGGTGACCGGTCTGCAGAAGCACTTCCCGATCCGCAAGGGCCTGCTCCAGCGGCAGACCGGCGCGGTGCGCGCCGTCGACGGCATCGACTTCGAGGTCCGCAAGGGCGAGACCCTCGGTGTCGTGGGCGAGTCGGGCTGCGGCAAGTCCACCATGGGCCGGCTGATCACCCGGCTGCTCGAACCGACGGCCGGCACGGTCGAGTTCGAGGGCCGGGACATCACGCACCTGAGCACCGGCGCACTGCGGCCGATGCGCCGGGACGTGCAGATGATCTTCCAGGACCCGTACTCCTCGCTGAACCCGCGGCACACCATCGGCACCATCGTCAGTGCGCCGTTCCGGCTCCAGGGCGTCACGCCCGAGGGCGGGGTGAAGAAGGAGGTCCAGCGGCTGCTGTCGGTGGTCGGCCTCAACCCCGAGCACTACAACCGCTACCCGCACGAGTTCTCCGGCGGCCAGCGCCAGCGCATCGGCATCGCCCGCGCGCTCGCGCTCAACCCCAAGCTGGTGGTCGCGGACGAGCCGGTCTCGGCGCTGGACGTGTCGATCCAGGCGCAGGTGGTGAACCTGCTGGACGACCTCCAGGAGGAGCTGGGCCTGACCTATGTGATCATCGCGCACGACCTGTCGGTGGTCCGGCACGTCTCCGACCGGATCGCGGTGATGTACCTCGGCAAGATCGTGGAGCTGGCGGACCGCAACTCGCTCTACAAGGCGCCGATGCACCCCTACACCAAGGCGCTGCTGTCGGCGGTGCCGATCCCGGACCCCAAGCGCCGGAAGGCCAAGAGCGAGCGCATCCTGCTCAAGGGCGACGTGCCCTCGCCGATCTCCCCGCCGAGCGGCTGCCGCTTCCACACCCGGTGCTGGAAGGCCACGCAGATCTGCCGGACCACCGAGCCGCCGCTGCTGGAGCTCAGGCCCGGCCAGCGGGTCGCCTGCCACCACCCGGAGAACTTCGAGGACCAGGCCCCGCAGGACACCGAGCTGCTGACGGAGGCCAAGGAGGCCGCCGCCGTGCTGGGCCGGGTGCCGGAGAGGCCGGCGGAGAAGACGAAGAAGACGAAGAAGGTCTCGGACGAGTCCGGGAAGTCTTCGGGAGAGTCCGGGGAGTCCCCGGACGGGCCCGGGAAGTCCCCGGACGGGCCCGTAAAGGCCTCGGAGGCGTCGGAGAAGTCCTCGGACCCCTCTTCGGACAAGTAAGCGTCCACGAGCCCTCGCCTTCTATTGCAAGGCGGGGGCTCGATGCTGGGTGAGAATGTAAGGGTGCTCCAGCAACTCTTCAGCCCGTCCGTCCAGCACACGCTCGACCTGATCGGCATCTTCGTCTTCGCGATCTCCGGCGCCCTGCTGGCCGTCCGCAAGAACTTCGACGTGTTCGGCATCGCCGTGCTCGCCGAGGTCACCGCGTGCGGCGGCGGGCTCTTCCGTGACCTGGTCATCGGGGCCGTGCCCCCGGCCGCCTTCACGGACCTGGGGTACTTCGTCACCCCGCTGCTCGCCGCCACCCTGGTGATCTTCCTGCACCCGCAGGTGGAGCGGATCCAGGCGGCCGTCAATGTCTTCGACGCGGCCGGCCTCGGCCTGTTCTGCGTCGCCGGGACGATCAAGGCGTACGAGTACGGGCTCGGGCTGACCGCCTCCGCCTGCCTGGGCCTGGCCACCGCCGTGGGCGGCGGCGTGCTGCGGGACGTGCTCGCCAATGAGGTGCCCTCGCTGCTGCGCTGGGACCGCGATCTCTACGCCGTCCCCGCCATCGTCGGCTCCGCGCTGGTCGCGCTGTGCATCCGCTACGACGTGCTGACCGCGTTCACCAGCGGGGCCGCGGTGATCACCGCGTTCGTGCTGCGGCTGCTGGCGATGCGCTACCACTGGCGGGCGCCCCGGGCCTGGCACCGGCGCTCGACGGTCCGGGAGGAGTGAGGGCCGAGGGGTGGGAGACGGTCCGCTGCCCGCCCAGCTCCTCGGTCAGCCACCGGAACGCCGGCACCACCTGTGGCCGTCACAGCGTCATCGTGTGCCCGCCCGCGCTCCGCGGCAGCTTCACCACCTGCACGCTGGTCGGCGGCTTCGCCGCCCGGCCGAGGGCCAGGGCGTCCTCGTAGCCGTCGCCCTGCTGACCGGAGAGGTACAGCGAGATCCGGGGCGGGGCGACCGCCTCGCGCAGCAGCGTCAGCGGATTGTGCGCCGTGCGCAGCGCCGGGTCGCGCCCGGTGAGGGAGGTGCGCTCGGCGGCGGGGTCGTTGTAGCCGGAGAGGCTGACCGCCGCCCGGTAGCGGTCGGGGTGGGCGACGGCGAGCTTGGTGGCGCAGTGGCCCCCGGCCGAGTACCCGGCGACCGCCCAGCCCTGCGGGGCGCGCTGTACGCGGAAGTTGTCCATCACCATGCGCGGCACGTCGACGCTGAGCCAGCTGTCCGCGTTCACCTTGCCGGGCAGGTTGGCGCAGCCGGTGTCCGCGCCCGGCACCAGCGTGGTGCGCGGCGACACCAGGACGAACGGGGCGATGCGCCCGCTGCGCATCAGCGGCAGCAGCTGCTCGTGCACGTCCAGGGTGCCGAACCAGGCCTTGGCCGAGCCGGGGTAGCCCGGCAGCAGCTCCACCACCGGGAACCGGTGTCCGCGCCAGGCGGGGTCGTCGTACTGCGGCGGCAGCCAGACGTACACCTCGCCGCGCACCCCCGACACCCGCCCCTCGAGTTTCGTGACCTGGACGCCGCCGGCCGCCCGCATGCCGGGACCGCGGGCCGGCCCGAAGGTCTGCCGCACCCGGGGCAGCCGCTCCAGCGAGATGCCTCCGGTGCCGTCGGCGCCGAGGTCGGCGGCGTGCTCCACATGGTCGGCGGTGCCGAGCAGATCGCCCCAGTCGTCGTAGAGCTGGTTGGCGTTGTTGACCAGAGTGAAGACCAGGGCGACCGCGGTGAGCTGGGCGAACAGCAGCATGAACACCCGGGCGAGGGCCCGCACCGCCCGCGGTCCGCGGACCCGGCTCCACAGCACCAGCGGCAGGCCGAGGGCCAGGACGCACAGCACGGCGAGAGTGCAGAGGAACGGGGTTCCGGTGAGGCTCATGTCCCGGTAGAGGGGAAGTGGGGGCATCCGGTTCATCGCCGTGACCGGGGCCCCAGTGGCTCTCCCGGTGTCCTGCGCGACACAAAAGCTACCGCTTAGTAGTTAGTTCTTGTACTGTTCATCCATGCCAGAAGCAGCCTCCGCCCCGGCCGTCCGGGCATCGATCGGCGCCAGCGAGTTCGACCGCGACACCGCGGTCACCCGCCGCGAGCCCGGCGTCTACGACATCGACCTCTCCGCCGGCTGGACGATCATCAACGCCGTCAACGGCGGCTATCTGCTGGCGGTCCTGGGCCGCGCCCTCGCGGACACCCTGCCGCACTCCGACCCGTTCACCATCTCCGCGCACTACCTCACCGCGTCCCAGCCGGGCCCCGCGGTGGTGCGCACCGAGACCGTGCGCACCGGACGCACCCTGTCCACCGGCCAGGCGTCCCTCTTCCAGTACGACGAGCAGGGCCGCGAGGTCGAGCGCATCCGCGTGCTCGCCTCCTACGGCGACCTCGGCTCGCTGCCCGACGACGTCCGCACCACGGCCGAGCCGCCCGCCATCCCGCCCATGGAGCAGTGCTTCGGACCCGAGGACGGGCCCGCCCCGGTCGACGGCAGCTCCGCCATCGCCGACCGGCTGATGCTCAAGCTCGACCCGTCGACCCTGGGCTGGGCGCTCGGCAAGCCCTCCGGCAAGGGAGAGATGCGCGCCTGGTTCGGGCTGGCCGACGGCCGCGACCACGACCCGCTGTCGCTGCTGCTCGCGGTGGACGCGCTGCCGCCGACCGCGTTCGAGCTCGGCCTGTCCGGCTGGGTGCCGACCGTCGAGCTCACCGTCCATGTCCGCTGCCGCCCGGCGCCGGGCCCGGTCCGGGTGTCGATCACCACCCGCAATCTGGCCGGCGGCTTCCTGGAGGAGGACGCCGAGGTCTGGGACAGCAACGACCGGCTGGTGGCCCAGTCCCGGCAGCTGGCCCGGGTGCGGCTGGGCTGAGCACCGCCGCGTACGGTTCATGATCCGGCGGCCGTCCCGCAGCGCGGGGCGGCCGCCGTCGTGTGCGACCGGGACGCTGCCGCCGCGCGCGACGGGGTGGCCGCTCCGGCTTCAAGCGGTCCGGCCGCGGCCGCGCGTGACCGGGTGGCCGGCCCCCGGCCTCAACTGGTCGTGCCGCTTCCGGCGTTGTCGCCGTGGCCGTCGTCGAGCCAGTGCTGCCGGCCCACACCGATCAGCCGCAGGCGGCGGATCGCCAGCCGGGTGATGCGCTCCCGCTCCTCGGGCCCCGCCTCCTGCGCCTCGAGGAAGCCGCAGGCCGTCATGATCATCTGGTCCACGTAGAGCTGGGCCAGCATCAGCAGATCGTCCCCGCTCCAGCCCTCCGACACCGGGTCCTCGGCCAGCGCCTCGGCCACCTCCTCGGCGAACCGGGCGAGTTGCTCGCCTATCGCCTCCCGCACCGGCCGGACGCCGCCGTACCGCTCGCGGGCGATGAACCGGACGTGCGCCGGGTGCCGTTCCACATGACCGGCGATCAACTCCACGGCCCGCACGATGCGTTCCTCGGTGTCCCCGGTGGTCGACAGCGCGGTCCGGATGGTCGGGTGCAGACTGCCCAGCGCCTCCTCGACCAGCGCCACGCCCAGATCCGCGGTGGAGCGGAAATGCCGGTAGAACGCGGTCGGGGCCACCCCCACGGCGCGGGTGACCTCACGCAGCCCCAGACTGCTCAGGCTCTGCCCCTCCAGCAGCTCGAGCGCCGCGTCGAGGAGTGCCTGCCGGGTCTTCTGCTTCTGGGCCTGCCGGATGCCGAGGGTGTGACTCATGCCATGCAGTTAACAACTGTTCTCCGGAAATGGAAAGGTGTGACACACGCTAGACTGGAAAGTCAGTGAACAAGTGTAACTACAAACGTTCACCGAAATCCTGGGGGACCACTCATGCTGTTCATCGTCGCCGCGCTGCTGCTCCTGGGCGTCGTCCTGGGCACCGTGGCCCACGCGCCGCTGTCCTTCTCCGTCGCCGCGGCCGTCGTCATCGCCGCCTGGCTCGGCATCTTCGCCCTCCGCGAGCGGCACGGCCGCCGCCGCGGCACCCAGGCCCGCTGACCGGGCCCCTCGAGACATCCGACCCGTCCGACCAAGGGAGCCCGATCACCATGCAGCTCACCGCACCCGCCGGCCGCCGCACCGGACTGCGCGACACCGACGGCATGGCCGTCGCGTCCTTCGTCCTGGGCCTGCTCGGCCTGCTCGTCCTCAACGTCTTCCTCGGGCCGATCGCGATCGTGCTGGCCACGGTGGCGCTGGTGCGCGGCACCCGCCGCCCCGGCCGCGCCTGGCTCGGCCTCGGCCTCGGCATCGCCGACCTGCTGGTCCTCGCCGCCTTCATGCAGGCGGACAACACCATCTCCTGGAGCATCTGAACCGGCGCCCCGGCACGGCCGGCCCTGAGCCTCCCGCACTCGGGGAGGGCCGGACCATGCCGCCGGCGACACCGGCCGGACCGCCGCACACATGCCCGACCAGGGACCGGGAGAGACGAGCCGGGACCCGTAGAATCGGGCTCACCATGGCTTACCTCGACCACGCCGCGACCACCCCGATGCTTCCCGAGGCGGTCGAGGCACTCGCCGCTCACCTCGGTGTCACCGGCAACGCCTCCTCCCTCCACGCCGCCGGCCGCCGCGCCCGCCGCACCGTCGAGGAGGCCCGCGAGACGCTCGCCGAGGCGCTCGGCGCCCGGCCCAGCGAGGTGGTCTTCACCTCCGGCGGCACCGAGGCCGACAACCTCGCCGTGAAGGGGCTGTACTGGTCCCGGCGGGACGCCGACCCGGCCCGCACCAGGGTCCTCGCCAGCCCCGTGGAGCACCACGCCGTCCTCGACGCCGTGGACTGGCTCGGCGAGCACGAGGGCGCCACCGTCGAGTACCTGCCCGTCGACACCTACGGCCGGGTCCACCCGGACGCCCTGCGCGAGGCCATCGCCCGCAACCCCGACGACGTGGCCCTGGCCACCGTGATGTGGGCCAACAACGAGATCGGCACCATCCTGCCGATCCGCGAACTCGCCGAGGTGGCCGCCGAGTTCGGCATCCCGCTGCACTCCGACGCGGTGCAGGCCTTCGGCCAGGTGCCCGTCGGCTTCGGCGCCTCCGGCCTCGCCGCGATGACCGTCTCCGGCCACAAGATCGGCGGCCCGTACGGCATCGGCGCGCTGGTCCTGGGCCGCGAGCACACCCCCGTGCCCGTGCTGCACGGCGGCGGCCAGGAGCGGCATGTCCGCTCCGGCACCCTCGACGTGCCCGCGATCGCCTCCTTCGCCGTCGCCGGGAGGCTGGCCGCCGAGCAGCAGGAGTCGTTCGCCCGCGAGATCGGCGCGCTGCGCGACGACCTGATCACCGCGGTCCGCGAGGCGGTCCCCGACGCCATCCTCGGCGGCGACCCCGCACCCGAGGGCCGGCTGCCCGCCAACGCCCACTTCACCTTCCCCGGCTGCGAGGGCGACTCCCTGCTGCTCCTGCTCGACGCCCAGGGCATCGCCTGCTCCACCGGCTCCGCCTGCACCGCCGGCGTGGCCCAGCCCAGCCACGTCCTGCTCGCCACCGGCACCGACCCCGACCTGGCCCGCGGCACCCTGCGCTTCTCGCTGGGGCACACCTCCACCGAGGCCGATGTGGAGGCCGTCGCCAAGGCCATCGGCCCGGCGGTGGAACGGGCCCGGGCGGCGGGGCTGACGTAACGGCCCGCCAGGGACGCACGCCCGGCAGGTCACGCCTGCGCCGCCGTACGGGCCCGCCGGACCAGCTTCATATAGCGGTCCCAGTCCCAGTGCGGTCCCGGGTCCGTGTGGTCGGTGCCCGGGACCTCCACATGCCCGATGATGTGCTCGCGGTCCACGGGGATGTCGTAGCGGGCGCATATCCGGGCCGTGAGGCGGGCCGAGGACTCGTACATCGCGTGGGTGAAGTCCTCCGGGCGGTCCACGAAGCCCTCGTGCTCGATGCCGATGCTGCGCTCGTTGTAGTCGCGGTTGCCCGCGTGGTAGGCCACGTCCAGTTCGCGGATCATCTGGGTGACCTTGCCGTCCTGGCCGACGATGTAGTGCGTCGCCGCCCGGTGCCCAGGGTCCTGGAAGGCCTTCACGGCGCTGGCGAGATCGCCCTGGGTGACATGGACGACCACCATGTCGATGCGGAAGTCGGCCGGCCGGTCCGCGCGGCGCCAGTTGGCGTCGGAGGCCGCCAGCCAGCGCGCACCCGTGTAGTCGACCTCGCCCGGTTTGCGCGGCTTGTCCACGCCCGGCACCCGCCACCACAGCCGCGCCAGCTCGTCACGGGCCAGCGCCGCGGTGCCCGCGGCGGCGGCCAGACCGCCCACGACCAGGGCCCGCCGCCCGATGCGCCGGTCCCCGTCAGCCGAATTCCCGGATGCTGTTGCCCCCACGCGATCCTCAACGGATATCCGGCGGCCCCGGTTCCCGCGCCCCCGTACCCTGGAGGGGTTATGACTGACACCCCGCAGCCCCACCGCCCGCTCCGCGTCCTGGCCGCCATGTCCGGCGGAGTCGACTCCGCCGTCGCCGCCGCCCGCGCCGCCGAGGCGGGGCACGACGTGACCGGCGTCCACCTCGCGCTCTCCGCGAACCCGCAGTCGTTCCGCACCGGGGCCCGGGGCTGCTGCACCATCGAGGACTCCCGCGACGCCCGCCGCGCCGCCGACGTCATCGGCATCCCCTTCTACGTGTGGGACCTCGCCGACCGCTTCCGCGAGGACGTCGTGGAGGACTTCGTCGCCGAGTACGAGGCCGGCCGCACCCCCAACCCCTGCCTGCGCTGCAATGAGAAGATCAAGTTCGCCGCGCTGCTGGACAAGGCGCTCGCCCTCGGCTTCGACGCGGTGTGCACCGGCCACTACGCCAAGGTGGTGGTGCGCGAGGACGGCACCCGCGAGCTGCACCGCGCCTCCGACCTGGCCAAGGACCAGTCGTACGTGCTCGGCGTGCTCGACGACCGGCAGCTCGCGCACGCGATGTTCCCGCTCGGCGACACCGTCACCACCAAGGAGGAGATCCGCGCGGAGGCCGAGCGCCGCGGTCTCGCGGTCGCCAAGAAGCCCGACTCGCACGACATCTGCTTCATCGCCGACGGCGACACCCAGGGCTTCCTCGCCAAGCGGCTGGGCCGCTCCGAGGGCGACATCGTCGACGAGGCCGGCAACAAGCTCGGCACCCACGAGGGCGCCTACGGCTTCACCATCGGCCAGCGCAAGGGCCTGCGCATCGGCACCCCCGCCCCTGACGGCAAGCCCCGCTACGTCCTCGACATCTCGCCGGTGGACAACACCGTCACCGTCGGCCCCGCGTCCGCCCTGGACGTCACCGCCCTCACCGGCGTCCGGCCCCGCTGGTGCGGCGCCGCCCCGTCCGGCCCCGGCACCTACACCGCCCAGCTGCGCGCCCACGGCGACGAGACGGAGGTGACCGCGGAGCTGGTCGACGGCGAGCTGCGGGTGCGCTTCGCCGAGCCGGTCCGGGGCGTGGCACCCGGCCAGGCGATCGTGCTCTACGACGGCACCCGTGTGGTGGGCTCGGCGACCATCGCGTCCACGGTCCGTGCGACGGCCGGCGTGGCCTGACCCGGCCCGGCACACCCCGAGGAGGGCGCGCTCACCTCACCGCGTCGGCCCCGGTGCCCTCACCGCGCGAAGAACTCCGCCAGCACCGGTGCCAGCACGTCCGGCTCCACCATGTGCGTCTGGCCCTCCAGCGTGCGGTAGGTGCCGCGGGGCACCCACTCCGCGATCGCCCGTGCCGCGTCCCGCATCCACGCGGGGCTCGCGTCGCCCGCGGTCGACAGCACCGGAACCTGGATCGAGGCCAGCAGCTCGCGCGGGACGCCGCCGTCGCCCATCACGGCGTCGTCGTAGGCGAGAGACGGCGCCATCGACTCCATCCCGGCCCACATGGGGGACTGCCGGGCGCCCTTGATCACCGCATCGCTCAGCCCCGTCAGCCGGAGGAACAGCTCCACCGCGTCCCCGCGCCGCCCCTCGGCCAGCGCCGCGTTCAGCCGCTCGGTGTACTCCGCGCGCTCCCGCAGCGCCTCCCCGGACATCGCGTACGGCGTCTCGTAGACGGCGACATGCCGCACCGGCAGCCCGCTCGCCGCCGCCCGCAGCGTCAGCGCACCGCCCGAGGAGGTGCCGTACAGCGACGCCTCGCCGCCCACCGCCTCGATCAGCGCCGCCAGATCCTCGACCTCGCGCTCCACCGCGTACGGCGCCGTGTCCCCGCTGCGTCCCCTGCCCCGGCGGTCGTACACCACGACCTGGAACCGCTCGGAGAGCGGGGCGGCCAGCGGAGCCACCGTCGCCCCCGTCGACATCGCCCCGCTGACGAGAACCACGGCGGGCCCGCGCCCCGCACTCTCATAGGCGATGGAGGTGCCGTCGCGCGAAAGGATGTTCTTGTCCATGCCTGTGCAGACTGCCGCACGGCACCGGATTCGTCGGTGAGGCGGGCCGCGCGTCCACGCGGTCAGCCCACCCCGGCTCCCGTGGAAGCCGGCTCCACCACGCGGCCGTGCCCGTTGCTCCGGTCGGCGGTAATGCGGCGTCCCGCCGTCACGAGGGACCGTCCCCGGGGTAGCGAACCACCCGGCTACAGCGCACGCTGAAGCGGAGTTCTTCCCGAGGAGGGACCATGCCCGCCAAGGACATCCGCAGGAACCGGAGCAGCCTCGCCCACCAGGTCCGCTACGCACTGCGTCACCCGCAGCGCGTCCCCGCGTACGCCCGGCGGGCCCTGCGCGACACCTGGCTGAGGCTGCGCCACCGCGACCACATCGCCTACTACCGGGCCGTGATGGCCTCCGACGCCGCCCGCAGCGCCGAGGCGGCGGTCGGCCACAACCCCTCCAAGGAGACCTGGGCCCGCATCGGCCGGATGCAGTTCGACTACCTGACCGGGCACGGCCTGAAGCCCGGACACCGGATGCTGGACATCGGCTGCGGCAACCTCCGCGCGGGACGCCTGTTCATCGACTACCTGGAGCCCGGCCACTACTACGGCATCGACATCTCCCCGGACATCCTGCTCGCCGCGCAGGACACCCTGGTGCGCGAGGGGCTCCAGGCCAAGCTGCCCTACCTGGCCCTCGCCGACGACCTGACCTTCGCCTTCCTGCCCGGCAACCACTTCGACGTGGTGCACGCGCACAGCGTCTTCTCGCACTCGCCGCTGAACGTCATCGAGGAGTGCTTCGCGCACGTCGGCCGGATCCTCGCGCCCGGCGGCTTCTTCGACTTCACCTTCGACCGCACCGAGGACGAGGAGCACCACGTCCTGCGCGAGGACTTCTACTACCGCACGCAGACGCTGACGGACCTCGCCGCCCGGTACGGGCTGTCGGCGCGGTTCATGGACGACTGGGAGAAGCTGCCGCACCGGCAGTCCAAGATGCGCCTGACCGCGGTGTCCGACCGGGCCCGTACCGTGGGGTCGTGAGCACCCGTACCGTGGGGCCATGAACATCTGCGTCTTCCTCTCCGCCGCCGAGCTCGCCGACCGCTACACCCGCCCCGCGCGGGAGTTCGCGCGGCTGCTCGGCAAGGGCGGGCACACCCTGGTGTGGGGCGGGTCGGACGTCGGGCTGATGAAGGTCGTCGCCGACGGGGTGCAGGAGGCGGGCGGCCGGCTGGTGGGC
Organism: Streptomyces thermocarboxydovorans; assembly: GCF_039524635.1. NCBI lineage: Bacteria > Bacillati > Actinomycetota > Actinomycetes > Kitasatosporales > Streptomycetaceae > Streptomyces > Streptomyces thermocarboxydovorans. The sequence goes on from NZ_BAAAGU010000044.1 coordinate 64,888, forward strand.
GTCTCCGTGGAGTTCCTCGCCGCCAAGGCGCGCGAGGGCGTCGACGAGATGGTGATCGCCAAGGATCTCGCCGAGCGGAAGCGGCTGCTGCTGGAGAAGGCCGACGCCGTGGTGGTCATGGTGGGCGGCACCGGCACCCTCGACGAGGCCACCGAGATCCTGGAGCTGAAGAAGCACGGCCACACCGACAAGCCGGTGGTGCTGCTCAACACCGCGGGCTACTACGACGGCCTCAAGGAGCAGTTCCGCCGCATGGAGGAGGAGGGCTTCCTGCCCCGCCCGCTGGCCGACCTGGTGTTCTTCGCCGAGGAGCCGGTCGGCGCGCTGGCCTACCTGGAGGAGAGCCTGGGCATGGCGTGACCGCCCGGTGATGCGACCATGGCGGGCATGGCTACACATGTGATCACCGGAGCGGGCTCCGGCATCGGCGCGGCCGTCGCCCGCCGTCTGCACGCACGCGGCGACCGGCTGGTGCTGCACGCACGCGACGCGGGCCGGGCCAAGGAGCTGGCCGCCGAGTTCCCCGGCGCGCAGACCCTGGTCGGGGACCTCGCCGACCCCGACCGGCTCAGCTGGGCCTTCTCCCACCAGTCTCTGCCGGACCGGGTGGACTCCCTGCTGCACATCGCCGGCGTGGTGGACCTCGGCCCGGTCGGCGAGCTGACCCCGAAGACCTGGCGGCACCAGCTCAACGTCAACCTGATCGCCCCCGCCGAGCTGACCCGGCACTTCCTGCCCCAGCTCCGCGCCGCCCGCGGCCACGTGATCTTCGTCAACTCCGGCGCCGGACTGAACGCCCACGCCAACTGGTCCGCCTACGCCGCCTCCAAGCACGGCCTGAAGGCCCTCGCCGACTCGCTGCGCCACGAGGAGCACGCCAACGGCATCCGCGTCACCTCCGTCTACCCCGGCCGGACGGCCAGCCCCATGCAGGCCAAGGTCCACCAGCAGGAGGGCAGGGAGTACGACCCGGCGCGCTGGATCGACCCCGAGTCGGTGGCCACCACCATCCTCATGGCACTGGACCTGCCCAGGGACGCGGAGGTCAACGACCTGACGGTGCGGCCGGGGCCCTGAGGCCGAGCCGGGGACTGCCAGGGCGGGGCCTGCGGGCCGGGTACTGCCGAGGCGGGGGCGGGCCTGCCGTGCCGGGGACCGGGGCGTGGCCTGCCGTGCCGGGGACCGGGGCGGGGCCTGCCGTGCCGGGGACTGCACGGGCCGGGCCGCACGCGGGCGGGGGCACCACGGCACCGGCGACCCCGGTCCCGTTCCGTAGGCTCTGCACGTGAGCGAAAACAGCCAGTTCAGGTTCGGTCCCGCCACCGGGGTGGGTTCCATGCCGGGCGGCGACGCCCGGGAGGCCGTCAAGACCGTCACCGGCAGCTTCGAGGACTTCCCGTTCCTGCCCGAGCTGCCCGCCCGGGGGCCCGGCGCGGACATGATCGGGCGGACCGCCGGCCTGCTGGTCGAGCTGTACGCGCGGGTGGAGCCCAGCGGCTGGCGGCTCGGCGACCGGCCCGGCCGCGACACCCGGCGGGCCCGCTCCTGGCTCGGCGAGGACCTCGACGCGCTGGAGGAGTTCACCCAGGGCTACCAGGGCCCGCTGAAGGTGCAGGCCGTCGGCCCCTGGACGCTGGCCGCGAGCCTGGAGCTGAAGAACGGCGAGGCCGCCGTGTCCGACCCCGGTGCCTGCCGCGACCTCGCCGCCTCGCTCGCCGAGGGGCTGCGCCTGCACCTCGACGAGGTGGCCCGCCGGGTGCCCGGCGCGCAGCTGGTGCTGCAGCTCGACGAGCCGTCGCTCACCGCCGTGCTGCGCGGCCGGGTGCGGACCGCCAGCGGCTACCGCACCCATCGCGCCGTCGACCGGCAGATCGTCGAGTCCGCGCTGCGCGACGTGGTTGCGGTTCACGACGGCGGGCCCGTCGTGGTCCACTCGTGCGCACCGGACGTCCCGTTCGCCCTGCTGCGCCGTGCGGGCGTGGCGGGGATCTCCTTCGACTTCTCCCTCCTCACCGAGCGTGACGACGAGGCGATCGGTGAGGCGGTGGAGGGCGGCACCCGGCTGTTCGCCGGTGTCGTCCCCGGTACGGACGCCCCATTGTCAGACCCTGCCGGTAGCGTCATGGGTGTCAGAACGCTGTGGCGCAGGCTGGGGCTGCGGCCGGGGCTTCTCCCGGAGGCGGTCACGGTCACCCCGGCGTGCGGGCTCGCGGGGGCGTCCCCGGGGTACGCACGCGCGGCGTACGCCCACTGCGTCCGGGCGGCGAGATCCCTCGCGGACAACCCTGAGTAACGGGAGGACACACGGTGGCCGGCGACCAGCAGGCGGAGACGACGAGCGTGCCCGCGGAGGCACGGGAGAAGCACGCACAGCTCGCTGAGCAGATCGAGGAGCACCGCTTCCGGTACTACGTGAAGGACGCCCCCGTCATCAGCGACGCCGAGTTCGACCGGCTGCTGCGTGAACTGGAGGACCTGGAGGAGCAGTACCCGGCGCTGCGCACCCCGGACTCGCCGACGCAGAAGGTCGCCGGGTCCTACGAGACGGAGTTCACCCCCGTCGAGCACCGCTCGCGCATGCTCTCGCTCGACAACACCTTCAACGACGAGGACCTCGCCGCCTGGGCCGAGCGCATCCACCGCGAACTGGGCGATCAGGACTACCACTTCCTGTGCGAGCTCAAGGTCGACGGCCTCGCCGTCAACCTCACCTACGAGCGGGGCCGGCTGGTGCGCGCGGCGACCCGAGGCGACGGCCGCACCGGCGAGGACATCACGCCCAACGTCCGCACCATCGCCGAGGTCCCGGACCGGCTGCACGGCGACAAGGTCCCGGACCTGGTCGAGATCCGCGGCGAGGTCTACTTCCCGATGGAGAAGTTCCAGGAGCTCAACGCCCGCCTGGTGGCCGCCGGGGAGAAGCCGTTCGCCAACCCGCGCAACGCGGCGGCCGGTTCACTGCGCCAGAAGGACCCGAGGGTCACCGCCAGCCGCCCGCTGCACATGGTGGTCCACGGCATCGGCGCCCTGGAGGGCTACGAGGGCCTGACGCGGCTCTCCCAGGCGTACGACCTGCTCAAGGAGTGGGGCCTGCCCACCTCCCCGCACAACAGGGTGGTCGACGACCTCGACGGCGTCCGCGCCTTCATCGCGTACTACGGCGAGAACCGCCACTCCGTGGAGCACGAGATCGACGGCGTGGTGGTCAAGCTCGACGAGATCCGCCTCCAGGGGCGCCTGGGCTCCACGGCCCGCGCGCCCCGCTGGGCCATCGCGTACAAGTACGCGCCCGAGGAGGTCAACACCAAGCTGATCGACATCCGCGTCGGCGTGGGCCGCACCGGCCGGGTCACCCCGTACGCCCAGGTCGAACCGGTCACCGTGGCCGGATCCGAGGTGGAGTTCGCCACCCTGCACAACCAGGACGTGGTCAAGGCCAAGGGCGTGCTGATCGGCGACACCGTGGTGCTGCGCAAGGCCGGTGACGTGATCCCGGAGATCCTCGGGCCGGTCGTCGACCTGCGGGACGGCAGCGAGCGGGAGTTCGTGATGCCGAGCGAGTGCCCCGAGTGCGGCACGCCGCTGCGGCCGATGAAGGAGGGCGACGTCGACCTGCGCTGCCCCAACGCCCGCGGCTGCCCCGCCCAGCTGCGGGAGCGGCTGTTCTACCTCGCCGGGCGCAAGGCGCTGGACATCGAGCACTTCGGCTATGTCGCCGCCGCCGCGCTGACCAAGCCGCTGGAGCCCAAGGAGCCGCCGCTGAAGGACGAGGGCGACCTGTTCGACCTCACCGTGGAGAAGCTGCTGCCCATCAAGGCCTATGTGCTGGACCAGGACAGCGGTCTGCCGAAGCGGGACCCGAAGACGGGCAAGGAGAAGGTCGTCACCGTCTTCGCCAACCAGGAGGGCAAGCCGAAGAAGAACGCCCTCGCCATGCTGGAGAACATCCAGGCGGCCAAGAACCGCCCGCTCGCCCGCATCCTGACCAGCCTGTCCATCCGGCACGTCGGACCGGTGGCGGCGGAGGCGCTGGCCCGGGAGTTCCGTTCCATCGACCGCATCGAGCAGGCCAGCGAGGAGGAGCTGGCGAACACCGAGGGGGTCGGTCCGACCATCGCCGCCTCCCTCAAGCAGTGGTTCGCCGAGGACTGGCACCGGGAGATCATCCGCAAGTGGAAGGCGGCCGGCGTCCGCATGGAGGAGGAGAGCTCCGGCGAGGGCGAGGGGCCCCGCCCGCTGGAAGGACTCACCGTCGTGGTGACCGGAACGCTGGACAACTACACGCGGGATGGCGCGAAGGAGGCCCTGCAGAGCCGGGGCGCCAAGGTGACCGGATCGGTCTCCAAGAAGACGTCCTTCGTCGTGGTCGGCGACAATCCGGGATCGAAATATGACAAAGCGATGCAGCTGAAGGTGCCGGTTCTGGACGAGAGCGGTTTCAACGTCCTTCTGGAGCAGGGACCTGAGGCCGCGGCAGCTGTCGCTCTTTCGGCCGAGGAGTAACGGTTGAAGCCCACCCGATCGGCGCATACCAGATGCATACGGGTGGCAGGGGCGCATTCGGGCAACCGTCGGCGACCGGTGCCCGTAGAAGCCTTCTGCGGCCTACTGTTGAGATGTGCACCTGCCGTGCCCAGCTGCGGTCGGGGCATCCCCGTGTTCGTGAGGGGCTTCGGGGAAGGGCTTTCCACCGCGGAGCCGCAGAGGGTGGTCGAGGCGGGAGCCGCGTGGCGTGGGCACCGCCGGCTGTGAGAGGGACGGGAATGGAACCGACCGAGAGCGCCGCCCCGGGCTCACGGCTGCGCCTGCGCGGTGCGGCGGCCGTCTGGCGTCGCCGCCGCGCGAACGGCCGGCCAGGCACGGGGCCCGCGGACCGGTCCGGCACACCGGGGCGGCCGGGGACGCACCCCGCG